>DATCRS010000359.1:0-2681 GCA_036568845.1 Devosia sp.
GCCTGGTACATGGAGAGGTTCTTCCGGCTGCGCGAGACCGCCTTCCGCAACCCGATGTCGTTCTTCAAGCGCTATGCCGACATGAGCAAGGAGGAGGCTGGACGGTTCGGGCTCGACAACTGGCGCTCGATCAACTTGCCAAACCTCGTCGAGAACATCGAACCGACCCGTCCGCGCGCCGACCTTATTCTGCGCAAGGGCAGCGATCACCTGCTCGAACAGGTTTCGCTGCGCCCGCTTTAGTGCCTCCAGGAAACCAGGTAGCCGACCGTAGGGGGCCACCTGCCGCAGGACTACCAGTTGGCGATGCGACCGTCAGAGAGGACCGACTCAGTGGCGGGAATGACTTCCGGCGCGAACGGGTATTTCGCGGCCGCTTTCTCATCGATCTCGATACCGAGGCCGGGCGCTTCGGGGACCGGCCAGGAACCATCGACCAGGGCAAGGGGGTAGGCCGAGCAGATTTCTTCGAACCAAGGCACGATGCCCACGGCCTCCTCCTGGATGACGAAATTGGTCGTGGCCACATCGAATTGCAGCGCCACGGCGCCGGCGACCGGGCCCATGGGGTTATGCGGGCAAACCCCCATATGCGCGGCTTCCGCGATCGCGGCGATCTTTCGCCCACCGGTGAAGCCCATGCAATGGGCAAGGTCCGGCTGGATGTAGGCGACGGCCCTGGTTTCGGCGAGTTCGGCGAATTCGCGCGGGGTGAAGAGGCGCTCTCCGGTGGCCAGTGGGCAGTCGACGCGGCGGGCGATATCGGCCATGGCCGCGGCATCGCCAGGCTGGATGACTTCCTCGCAGAACAGCGGCCTGATCGGCTCGATTGCCCTGATGTAGGCGATCGCCGCATCGAGCGAGTCCGGCCGGCCGTGGAAATCGGTCATGATGTCGACGCCGTCGCCGACCCGCTCACGCACAGCCGCGGCGAGTTTTTCGACGTGGCGGACCGCCGGTAGAGGTGCGTCATAGCCGGTATAGGGCACGAAGCCGAGCTTGATGGCCTCATAGCCCATCTCGACCGTTTCCTGTACCGCATCGCAAAACGCCGAGATGTCGGTGTTGGCGACCCGGGCCTTGCTGTCACCACGACGAAGGTGCGTATAGACGCGCACCTTGTCGCGGACTTTGCCACCCAGCAACTGCCAGACCGGCACGCCGAGCACCTTGCCCTTGATATCCCAGAGCGCATGCTCGATGCCCGATACGGCGGTTAGTCCAATCGAGCCCAGAGGCCAGAAGCTGAACCGGGTCATGGTATTGACGAGGTGCTCGATGCGCATCGGATCCTGCCCGACGAGGAATGGCGCCAAGTCTTCGATAGTGCCTTGGACCGCCCTCGTCTTCCATTCGAGCGTGGCCTCTCCCCAGCCCCAAAGTCCCGCTTGGTCGGTCAGGACCTTCACGAATATCCAGTTGCGGTGGATGGCGTTCACCACGACCGTTTCGATGCCGGTGATCTTCATGCCTTGTCTTCCGTACTGTCAGCTAGCGCGAGCAGAACTGGCGGCCCGCATCTGTTCGAGAATGTGCCGGCCGGAGCCTTCCACATGCAGGGCGATCAGGGTTGCTGCCCTGTCTGCCTCACCTGTCTTGATCAGGTTGATCAACTCGCGGTGGTCGCGCACCACCTGGGCCCGCCGTGCCAGCGTAAAGTTGTAGCGCCGCGTCACGGCTCGCAGCACCTCCCGATGCTTCCACCAGAGCTCCGCCGCCAGATGGTTGTAGTGTCGCTCGTACATGAGCGTGTGGAACTGTGTATCGAGTTCGCTATGGAGGATCGGGTCGTCGAAATTGTTTGCTTCGATTTCGTCCTGGATGCGTTCGAGCTCTGCGATGTCCGCAGTGGTCGCCATGCCGACGAACCAGCGCACCATCGCCGGCTCGATCAGCACGCCGATTTCGTAGATGTCGCGAACAAACTCCTGGTCGATGGGTCGAACGCGTGCGCTCTTGTTGTGAACGATGAGAACGAATCCCTGCGACCTCAGCAGTTGCAGGGCTTCGCGCACGGCGTTTGCCGGTGAGCTGTGTCGTTCCGCGAGCTCGGCGACGACCAGCCGGTCGTTCGCCTGCAGCCGGCCCGAGATGATGTCGTCACGGATGCGCTCGTAGACGGCGGATCCCTCTTCCGAGACGCCAGTCGGATCGATGCCTACTGGCGGTCGCGCCTTGAACATCCTCGCCCCCAAAACCACTCCCGATGTCCTTATACGCTTCGCAACGCTCGGCGCAATCTTCGCGACAGCTGAGCCGAATTTTGCAAAATTTGTGTTGTCTATAGAGAAATCCGGCGCCACTATCCACAGGCGGGCCCTCACGGCCCACGAAATTCCAAGCTGCGCGAGGGGCGCAGGCGTGGATGGAGGAGGAACGGAATGTCTGTGTTTGGAACGAGGCGCGTGGTGGCGCGCGGCATGACGGCAGCGGTGGTGGCTGGACTACTGAGTTCGACGGTGCTGGCGCAGAGCGTCGATGTCAGCAAGTGGTCGCCGGACTATGTGCGCTCGATCGCCGGGACCGAGACGTTTGACACGGTCGGACACTGCAACTCGGTGACGCCGACCGACTATAAGGGCAAGCTCACCTTCTGGTACCAAGGCATCTTCGAAGCCGACCCGCAGATCATGCGGGACAATTATCGCGACTTCTTTGCCGCGTTCCGAGCGACCTATCCC
>DATCRS010000360.1:0-7646 GCA_036568845.1 Devosia sp.
GGCTCGATCATCATTCTTGCCGTCTACGCCGACATCCTGCGGCGCCGCCAACTTTAGGCGCCGGCCCCACCGCACTGCTCGAGAACGGCGGTGCCAAGATCAACGAGACGGCGGGAAGCGCCGCGACCACAAGAACGAGCCAAACCCTCCGGGAGGATCATCATGCTCAGACGTACTCTGCTTGGCGCCGTCGGCGCCCTTGCTCTGCTTGCCACCGCCGTTCCGGCGACGCAGGCGCAGGAATATGACATCGCCCTCATCTCCAAGGGCTTCCAGCACCAGTTCTGGCAGGCCGTGAAGGCCGGTGCCGACAAGGCCGCGGCCGAATTCAATGCCAAGGTGACCTTCGAGGGTCCCGATACCGAAGCCCAGGTGGACCGTCAGCTCGACATGCTCTCGGCGGCCATTGCCCGCAAGCCGTCGGCGATCGGCCTCGCCGCTCTCGACAGCCAGGCGGCCACCCCGCTGCTGCAGCAGGCCAAGGATGCCGGCATCCCGATCATCGCCTTCGACTCCGGCGTCGACAGCGACATCCCGCTGACCACCGCCACCACCGACAACGTCGCCGCGGCGGCTCTGGCGGCCGACAAGATGGCCGAGCTCATCGGTGGTGAAGGCAAGGTCGCCGTGGTTGCCCACGACCAGACCAGCCGCACCGGCATCGACCGCGTCAAGGGCTTCACCGAGCAGATCAAGGCCAAGTACCCAAAGATCGAAGTCGTCTCGGTGCAGTACGGTGCCGGCGACCAGCTGCAATCGACCGAAATCACCAAGTCGATCCTGCTTGCCAACCCCGACCTCAAGGGCATCTTCGGCGCCAATGAAGGCTCGGCTCTCGGCGTGCTCAACGGCAAGAAGGAGCTCAACTCCAACATCGTGGTGATCGGCTACGACTCGGGTGCCGGGCAGAAGGCCGCCATCATGGACGGCTCGATGGCTGGCGCCATCACCCAGAACCCGGTCGGTATCGGCTACGAGACGGTGAAGGCCGCTATCGCTGCGCTGAAGGGCGAGACCCTGCCCAAGGTCATCGATACCGGCTTCTTCTGGTACGACAAGACGAACATCGACGCGCCGGAAATCGCCGCGGTTCTCTACGACTGATCTGAGCATTGGGAGGGGCGGGCAAGAGCCCGCCCCATTCCTGTGCCTGCGACCTCGTGGTTCGACAAGCTCACCATGAGGTCTAGGTGAGGTCTTGATGAGACCTCATCCTGAGCTTGTCGAAGGACGAGGTCGGGTCGTCCGAAAGTGCCGGCCGCTGAAAGACCAAAATGACCAAGATCACTGCTCTCCGGACTCACGATCTGCGCTTTCCGACCTCGGCTTCGCTCGACGGGTCGGATGCGATGAACCCGGACCCGGACTATTCCGCCGCCTATGCCGTTCTTTCGACCGATGGCTCATTTGAAGGGCACGGTCTGACCTTCACCATCGGCCGCGGCAACGACATCGTCTGCAAGGCCATCGAGGCGCTGACCGCCCGCGTCGTCGGGCTGGACACCGCCTGGATCCTCGAAAATCCCGGCCGCTTCTGGCGGCACATGACCGGCGACAGCCAGCTGCGCTGGATCGGGCCGGACAAAGGCGCCATGCACCTCGCCACCGGCGCCGTCGTCAACGCGGTCTGGGACCTCCTCGCCAAGGAAGCGGGCAAGCCGGTCTGGCAGTTCGTCGCCGAGATGTCGCCCGAGCAGCTCGTCTCGATCATCGACTTCCGCTATCTGACCGACGCCATCACGCCCGAAGAGGCGCTGGCCATCTTCCGCAAAGCCAAAGCGGGCAAGGCCGAGCGTATCGCGACGCTCAAGGCCGAAGGCTATGCCTGCTATACCACCTCGGCCGGCTGGCTGGGCTACTCCAACGAGAAGCTCACCCGGCTTGCCACCGAAGCGGTGGAAGCGGGCTTCAACCACATCAAGATGAAAGTCGGCCGCGACCGCGCCGACGACATCCGCCGGCTCGAGATCGTCCGCTCGATCATGGGTCCCGACCGCTATCTGATGATCGACGCCAATCAGGTGTGGGAGGTGGACGAGGCCATTTCGTGGGTCAATGCGCTCAAGCGCTTCAACCCCTACTTCATCGAAGAGCCGACCAGTCCCGACGACGTGATGGGCCACAAGGCAATCCGTTCCGCCATCGCGCCGGTCAAGGTCGCGACCGGCGAGATGTGCCAGAACCGCATCCTCTTCAAGCAATTCATCAAAGAGGGGGCGATCGACATCGTCCAGATCGATGCCTGCCGGATCGGTGGGCTCAACGAAGTGCTCTCGGTGCTGCTGATGGCGGCCAAGTACGGCCTGCCGGTCTGGCCGCATGCAGGTGGCGTCGGCCTTTGCGAATATGTGCAGCACCTCTCGATGATCGACTATCTGGTCGTCTCGGGCACCAAGGAGGGTCGGGTGATCGAGTATGTCGATCACCTGCACGAGCATTTCCTCGACCCCTGCGTAATCCAGAACGCCGCTTACATGCCGCCGTCGCGGCCGGGCTTTTCGATCGAGATGAAGCCGGACTCCATCGCGGCCAACACCTTCCGGGGGTGAGATGAGCGAGGGTGGCGAGATCGAGAGCCTCGAGGATCGCTACCGGGCGCCGGCGCTCGACAAGGGTCTCGACATCCTCGAGCTGCTTGCCGACACCGACGAGCCCCTGAGCCAGGCCGAGATCGCCAAGTCGCTCGGCCGCACGCCCAACGAAATCTACCGCATGCTCGACCGGCTGGTGCGGCGCGATTATGTGCGGCGCACAGCGGGTGATCGCTACGAGGTGACGTTGAAGCTCTTCGAACTGGCGCATCGGCACTCGCCGACGCGGCGGCTGGTGCAGCAGGCCATGCCGGTGCTGCGGAGCTTCGCCCTCAAATCCGAGCAGGCCTGCCACCTCGTCATCCGCGACCGTAACATCCTCGTGGTCGTGGCGCAGGTCGACGGGCCCGGCTACTGGAACGTCTCGATCCGGGTCGGCTCGCGCATCGGCCTCGTCAATACCGGTTCCGGCCACGTCTTCCTAGCCTTCGCCACACCAGAGGAACGGGCGCTGATGGTCGAGGAGCAGGAGGCGGGCGAAAGCGTCATCTCACCCGCGCTCGAAAAGCGGCTCGAAGGCATCCGGCGCGACGGCTACGAGCAGATGCCGAGCGCCCAGACCGGCAGCGTCACCAACCTCTCGGTGCCGATCATCGGGCCCCTGGGTTCGGTCATGGCCGTCGTCACCTGCCCCTATACCAAGCGGCTCGACAAGGCCGACGCCCCCGACATGCCGACGACCCTCGCCCTGCTGCGAGAGGCCGTCGCGGCCATCTCGCGCCGGACGACGGAGGACTAGTCGCTCGCAGACAGACGACGTTCTCAGGACTCCACTTGTCATTTCGGTCATCTTGTCGTTAGGTCTGGTAAACCGGTTTACTAGACTTGCGCGAGCGTCCTATGAGTCTGCCTGACGACCTCATCCTCAACCCCAAAGACGAGGTCGCGATCCGGCAGAACCTGCTGCTGGTGAGCCTCGGCAAGCGTCCGGCGGACCTCGCCATCGAGGTCGGGCGGCTGCTGGCGGTCCATTCGCGCAAGTGGCTCATGAACCAGGAGATCATCGTCGCCGGCCGCCGCATCGCCTATGTCGGCCCGATCGGCAGCTATCGCGGCACGATCAAGCGGCGCGTGCAGCACCACGATCTCAGCGCCGTGCCCGGCTTCGGCGAAGTGCACAAGCACATCGAGTCGACGCATCTGACGCCGGAATTCGAGGCCGCACTGGTACTGCCCCGCGGCAACACCTGGACCTGCGAGGCGAGCCATGAGTTCGCCAACGTCAACGGGGCGAAGAACACCGAGTTCTGGCAAAAGGCGCGACGCGCCGGGTCGCAGCTCAAGGTCTTCATCCAGCCCGGCTCGGCTGTGCCGCCGAGCGCTTGGGAAGAGAGCGGCGGCTGGTATGGCTACGACGAGCAGGCCAAGTTCCTTTCCGACGAGCTTTCGGTCACCAGCCTCGACGAGGTGATGGACTGGCCATCGGTGTGGGATCCGGAGAACCCGGGCTACCAGCGCATGTGGGGCATGATCGGCGCCACTTTCGCCCAGCGCGGCGTGGTCGAGGGACATGGCTCCGGCCTCACCGACCTGCATGACATTTCGGCCTTCGTGGCGGCGGGGCTGTCGTCGGACCACGAGGTCTGGGCCCTGGACGAGGCCTGGGACAGGCTGCAGCTCGGCCTTTTCGTCGAGCTCAGGCCGTTCAGCTACGACGTCATCATGCCGGGGCTGATCGCGAGCGGTCTCGAGGACTGGAGCAATATCGCTTTCACCACCGACGACCGCTCCGCCTCCGAGACGCTCGAGCTCGGCGCCAGCGACCACAATGTGCGCCACGCCATCCATTATGGCCTCGCGCCCGAGATCGCCATCCAGTGCGCCACCATCAACCCGGCGCGGCACATGCGGATCGACCAGTGGGTGGGCTCGATCACGCCCGGACGCTATGCCGACGTGGTGCTGCTCGACGATGTGGAGAGCCTTTCGATCCGGCACGTCTATGCCGATGGCGAGCTGGTGTCGGATGGCAAGACTTTCACGGCGCCGCAACCCCGGATCGACTGGCCGGATTGGGCCACCAGAACCATGAACATCGGCCGGAAACTCTCCGCCGCCGACTTCGCCATTCCGGCCGAGCCGGGTCGCGAGACGATGCGGGCCGCAGTGCTGCGCCCCTTCCACTGGAACGAGGACTTCCTCGTCGAGGAGCTGCCGGTGGCGAACGGCCAAGTGCAGCGCAAGCCCGGCATCACCAAGTGGAGCGTCATCGACCGCTATCGCGGCGACGGCGCGGTGGCGAAGATGTTCTGGACCGGCTGCGGGCCGGTGGACGACGACACGGCGCTCACCTGCTCGGTGGCGCACGACAGCCACAATGTCTGGTGCATCGGCTCGAGCGACGAGGCGATGGCGCTGGCCGTCAACCGGCTGCAGGAGATCGATGGCGGCTGGGTGCTGGTGCACAAAGGCATGGTCGCCACCGAGATGCGCTTCGAGGTCGGCGGGCTTATGACCGCCCGCACGGCCGAAGCGTTCGACCGCGACATGCAGGCCTTCTATGCCGAGGCCGGCAAGGTCGAGTGGATGTACAAGCCCTCGGCACTGAACCTCTGGAAGCCGGGCTTCCCGGAGTTCTTGAAATTCGCGACCCTGACCTGTAGCCCCTGGCGCTGGGTGCTGGTGGCGCCGAGCAAGCTGGCGCCGGAGGGCTTCGTCAACGTGCAGACCGGCGCGACGCACAAGGTTGTTTGGTAATGAGCGTGCGAGTCTACCTGGCGGGGCCGGAGGTATTCCTGCCCAACGCCCGCGAGGTGCTGGATAGAAAGATCGCGCTGACGCGTGCCGCGGGGCTCATCCCGGTGACCCCGGGCGACCTCGAAATCCCCAAGGCGCCCACCAAGCGGCAGTTCGGCCTCAACATCTCGGCCATTGACGAGCAGATGATGAACTCGGCGCAGGCGATCATCGCCAACCTGACGCCGTTCCGCGGCCTCCATGCCGATGCCGGCACCATCTTCGAGCTTGGTTTCATGTGCGGGCAGGGCAAGGCGGCTTTCGCCTACTCCAATGTCAGCGCCAACCATTACCAGCGGCTGGTGGATTATTACGGGGGCAAGGTCGCGCTGGCCCCGGACGGCCGGCAGCGCGGACCGGACGGGCTCACAGTCGAGGACCATGAAATGAATGACAACCTCATGCTCGACGGCGGCATCGCTGCGCGCGGTGGCTCCTGGGTGACAAGGGACGCGCCCGAGGGCGCGCTCTACTCGGATACCACTGCATTCGAAGAAATCTTGGCGATCGCAGCGGAGAAGCTGCTGAGGGGGTAGGCGAACTACCCCCCGCTTCGCAGCCGCATGAGCTGCTGTGCCCGATACGAGAAAAGCACAAGGGCCAGGATGGTGACGATGAAGGGGATCATGCGGATGAGTTCCGCCGGGATCTCCTTGAAGAGCCCCGGCATCACTACTGCCAGGCCTTCGAATGCGCCGAAGAGCAGCGCCGCCAGCAGAGCGCCGACCGGGTGACGGGCGCCCAGCAGCACCGCGCCCAGCGCAATGAAGCCGCGGCCGGCGGTCATGTCGCGGGCAAAGCCCACATAGTTGAACATGGCAAGCTGCGCGCCGCCGAGCCCGGCCAGGGCGCCGGAAACGATGAGGCTCCAGGTGCGGACCTTGTCGACCGGAATGCCGGCCGCCTCGGGTGCCGCGGGATACTCGCCGACGCCGCGCAGCCAGAGGCCCCATGGCGTGCGGTAGAGGAAGTACCAGATCGCAAAGGTGATGATCGCCGCGATCCATGACAGCACCGAGTGCCCCGAGAGCAGCGCCGAAAGCGTCGGCCCCACGCCGGGAATGCCCGAGAGGAACGAGAGGTCGAGCACCGGGATCGACTTGGACTGCAGGTTGATCGAGGTGCCCTTGTCGCCGCCGGTGGCGAGCGCCAGCGCGAACACCGTGCCGCCTGCCGCGAGGATGTTGATCGCAAAGCCCACGAGGATGATGTCGGCCCGCATGCGGAGCGCAAAAAACGCCATCAGCAACCCGAGCAGCGCCCCGGCCCCGAGGCCCGCGACCACGGCCACGTACCAGGGCGCATAGACCGAGACGATCACCGCTGTCAGCGCCGCGATCAGCATCTGGCCTTCGAGCGCCACGTTGAGGGCGCCGGAGAGATCGGCGATGAGTCCGCCCATGGTGGCCAGCAGCAGCGGCGTCGTGGTGCGGATGATGGTGACGAAGAAGGCCGTCGAGAAGACGGTGATGAAGAGCTCCATCATTTCGCGGTTCCTTCCACGGTGGCGCCGGTCGTCAACGGTGCCGGGCTGCGTTTGAAGAGCCGCTTGACGAAGTTCACCGAGAAGGACGACGAGACGAGGAGGATGATGATAGCCGTCACGACGCCGATCACTTCGGCTGGCACGTCGGTCCGGATGTTCATGAGCTGCGCACCCTGCCGCAGATAGCCATACGCCAGCGCCACGATGGGCACGGCGAGGGGCCGCGAGCGTGCCACAATGGCGACGAGGATGCCCTCGAAGGCGAGGCCGCCTTCGAACAGCACCGTGATCTTGCCGTAGGTTTGGCCCTGCACGAAGATCGAGCCGAGGAGCCCGCCCAGCATGCCCGCGACGGTCATCGCCGAGACCATGATGGTCGTCGACTTGATGCCTGAATATTCGGCGAAGCGCGGGTTGTGGCCGACAAGCCGCAGCTTCAGGCCCCAGCTGGTGCGGTAAAGCAGGAACCAGATCAGCAGCACCGCCACGATGGCGACGACAAGTGCGAGGTCGATGCGGGTGTTGGCGATGATCGCCGGGAACATGGCGCTGTCGGGAAAGTCGGGGCTGGTGAGCACGCCGGGCTTGGATCGCAGCTGGGTGCGGATGAGGAAGTTGGCAAGCTCGAGCGCTATGTAGTTGAGCATCAGCGAGGAGACGATCTCGTTGGCCCCGAACCGGGCCTTGGCATAGCCCGGAATGAAGCCCCAGAAGCCGCCGACCAGCATGGCGAAGATCACGCCGGCGACGAGGCCGAACGGCGTCGCGCCGATCGGCGACAAGGCGATGTAGCTCGCCGCCAGCGCCCCCACATAGACCTGGCCCTGCACGCC
>DATCRS010000361.1:0-9449 GCA_036568845.1 Devosia sp.
CTCTCGGCTGCGGCCGATCCTGTCGCGCGGCCGATCGAAAACACCAGCGAGCCGCCGATCGGGTGCCCGTCAATCGACACGACGCGCCAACTGAGCAGATGGGTGCCGGTCGCAAGCGCCGGCGGCAGCTGCACCGCGATGTCAGTGCCGCCCGAGGCCTCGACCGCAACTGCGATTCCATCCGGGCCGACCAGCGTGAAGCGGAGCGGACTGACGGGTTCGTTGAACCGCAGCGTCAGGGTCTTGGGAGCCATCTCAAGCACGGCGCTGTCGGCCGGCTCGGTCGACAGCAGCTGCGCATGCGCCAAAACGACTGACGGCGTAAACGCCGCCAGGATGACGAGCAGCACCAGTCGCAGGCATGCGGTCATGGCGATCTCCGGAGACCGGGGCGCGGGGGGATAGTCCGCGCCCCGACTATCCTCAGTGACGGGCAGCTTCGGCAGGAACGAGCTCGACGCTCGGCGCGGGATTTTTGGCTGCCTCGTCGCCACTGACGTCGATCCAGGCTTCTTCGCCATTGGCGCATTCCTGCACCGTCGGGAAGTAGAACCGGCCCGGCTCGAGGGTTCCGGCGAAGGTGCCGCGGAAGACGAACTCGTCGTACCACTCGTTGGGCAGGTTGCCGTCGCGCCAGACGATCTCCCTCACGCCCTCGGTGAGCGGCGTACCGTGATTGTCGTAGGCGCGGGCGTAGGGGCCCGAGACCGTCTCCAGCGTCCAGCCGGCCTTGGGCATCGGCTTTACGTTGTAAAAGCCTTCGGGGATCTGGATGCGGACCACATTGGTGGCCTCGGTACCGCAACCATGCGGGATGCGGAGGACGGCCTTGTAGGCTTTGCCGATTTCGGCGGTCCCGGTTTCGAGGGTGGCGTGGGCGAAGGCCGGCGCGGCGGCGAGAGTGGCGGCGGCGAGAGCCGCGCAGAAAACGATGCGGATCATGGGAGTCTCCAGTGATGAACGGTCTGATGGGCAGCAGATGGCTGCCGGTCAGGCCCTCAATGGAGGCGCACGCGCTTCGCCGACCCGAGTGGCGTGGGCGGCCGATGCAAAGACCGGCTCGGCCGGACGCAGCGTTCCCTTGACCACGCGCGGCGCGATGAACGAGGGCGCCGGCGGCAGGATCGCGGCGAACTCGAACTTGTCGATGCCCGCAACATGGCAGGTGAATCCGGCGGAGCGATCGTCGCCCTCTGCGTGGCCGGAGCCGCAGATGTCGACGGTCGCGGTCGAGGCGTAGCCCAGTTCGGCGAGATCGTGCTGAAGCGCCGACACCTGGTGCCAGGGCGCGAGCAGCACCAGCAGATAGATGGCAAGCACCGCGATCGCGGCTCCCATCTCCCTGACGATGATCCTGCTCTGAACCTGCATTCTGCCCTCAGCGGCATCGGCCTAGCGCGCATCTGCTCGATCGGCAAGCGCCGGATGAGTGTGCGACAGCGTATGGAGCGTATGGGTAGATCAATCCCGCCCCGGCGACTTTGCGCAACGTCAAGCGGAGAGCCGGAGGAACGCGTTTTCGTGGCCATGCCTTCGCCCGGCCTGCCTCCGTCGCGCAACGCTGCAACGCTCAGGCCGATACTTTGAGGAGGATACTTGGCGCTTTGGGCCACCCAGAAGCAGTCACCTCGTAAAGCCGAACCCTGAATTGTTTTCAGAACAGAATTGGCGGGCGTTGACAGACGTTAAGGTACCGATGACTTTACACGGCCATATCCAGCGGAGGCCTGAGATGTCGACTTTTCTAGTCACCGGTGCCAGTGGGGGCATCGGATCGGCGGTTTCCCGGCGCCTCGCGGAGTCGGGGCACCAGCTTATTCTTGCTGCGCGAGATATCGTCCGCCTCTCGTCTCTCCAAAGATCCTTGCCTGGCGAGGGGCATCAGGTGATTTCCGTCGACATGGCATCGGACCAGTCGATCGATCTCTTTTCAGCGCGACTTGAGAGCCTCGAATTGAAGCTGGATGGGGCCGTTCTCATGCCCCCGCAGCCTCACGCCGCAAATGATGCATTGCCTGACTCGGAAGTCTGGCGGACGCTGTTTCAGACCAGCTTCATCGGTCCGTTGGCCACGCTGAAGGCAGCCATATCGCGGATGCAGCCCAATGTTGCTACCGGGCAACGTGCGAAGTCGTGATCATTTCCGGAATCTCATCGGCGCAGGTTCTTGGGCACTATGCGACGAGCAACGTCATTCGCACTGCTTGGTTAGGTGAGGCGAAGACGTTGGCGTTTGCGTTGGGTGCACGCAACATCCACATCAACACGCTTTCGCTCGGGGGAACACTTACCCCCGGCTACCGCGACTCGATTGCCAAGCGGGCTGTGGCGGCGGGGACGAGCTTCGAGGACCGGTTGGATGCCGAGACCGAGAACGTTCCGCTCCGGAAGTACGGGGAGCCGTCGGAGGTCGCGGTTGCGGTCGAGGGCTTACTGTCGCCGTTCAGCGATCACATGACGGGACTTAACATTCTGCATGATGGCGGCTTCACCCGAGCCTATTGAAGTGGCCCGCGAGGAGCACCGGACGCTTGAGATGGGAGCGGCGCGGAGCGACGTCGGCTAAGTGCCGTGCGCGCTCGAAGGACCGGCTGCCGCACCACCTCGAAAAAAGAGGTGCGTGACGCCGGCATGGCGATCTGTCGACCGCGCAGTGGCCGGGCTCACCCAGACGCAACCGATTGCAATCCCCTGCGTTTCGAAGCCACCCAGACGGGTGGGAGAGGGTAGATTGGAACGCAGCGAAGTCGATGCGCGGGCCCCACGGCGAGGCCCAAGCGAAGCGACCCAGCGTCGGCGCGACACGAAAATGCTGTTGGCCCCCTTTGTGGCCAACCTCGCAGCCTGGCACCAGCAGGCGGCGAGGCTGATGCTCGAAGTCGAGCGCGCGGAAGCCCGCGGCGAGCCGAAGTCCGCCCCTGCCACGGCCGTCCAGCAGCTTATCGACACCGTGCGGAACGAGCGCGATGCCTTCCTCAGCAAGACCGCCGCACTGGCGTCGAGCCGGGTCGAGGACGTCGCCAAATCCTTCCGGCGCCTCCTTGCCGATCTCGAGCATACCCGAGAGCGTTGCCGCATTCAGGGATAGCGCACGGCTTAACGGCTCGGGCAAAGCATGCCATCAAGCCGGGGACGAACCTCGGCCACGGCAGTCTCCATGTTCTTTTTCATCTCCAAGGCCCTCTGGCTCATCGCGCAGCCGGCCTCGCTGATTCTTCTCCTGCTGCTCGTCGCCTTTGCCGTCGGCTTCCGCCGGAAACGCGGGCTCTCGCAGGTCTGCGTGGCGCTGGCCGCAGTGATCCTTTTTGCCTGCGCCTTCACCAGCCTCGGCTATCTCGCGCTGCAGCCACTGGAGGAGACGTTCCCCCACCCTGCCCCGCCGGCCGATATCGCCGGCATCATTGTCCTCGGCGGCGGCATGGACGCGGAGATCAACGCGATGCGGCACGGTTACGAGTTGAACCGCTCCGGCGACCGCTTCGTCGAGGCCCTGCGGCTGGCCCAGGCCTACCCGAGGGCGAGGATCCTCATCTCCGGTGGCTCCGGCATGATGTTCCCCGAGGGCGATACCGAAGCCCAGGCCGGGAGCCGCTTCTTCACCGCGCTCGGCATCGATCCGGCTCGCATCATCGAGGAAGGTGGTTCTCGCAACACCGAAGAAAATGCCCGGCTCACCCGGGAGACGCTCAATCCCAAGCCGGGGGACACCTGGTTGCTGGTGACCTCGGCGTTCCACATGCCGCGCTCGGTGGGCCTGTTCCGCAAGGCCGGCATCGATGTCGTTCCCTGGCCGACGGACTACTTCACCACCGGCGGCGAAGGTGTTGGCCTGCGGCTCGACCAGCCGAGCGAGAATTTCTCGGTTGCCACGCGCGCGATGCGCGAATGGGTGGGCCTCCTCGCCTACTGGCTCACCGGCAAGATCGATGAGCCCTGGCCCAAACCCTAGAACAGATCGAGCTGGAGCTGCGGCGCTACGGGCTTGACGGGCACGACGCGCTGTTCGGCGACTTTCCGGACCGGAGCGGCAACCAGCACGGGTGCCACCGCTTTGACCTTCACCTTTTTCGCCATGACGACCTCCGCCTTGCTCTCGTGCCGCTCGAGCCATTGCAGCATGGGTTTGAGCCGCGGGCGCTGCAGAGCGTAGACGTTTTCTCGGCCCTTCTTTTCCTCCTTGACCAGCCTGGCCTCCTTGAGCACGCGGAGGTGCCGCGAAATGGCGGGACGGCTGATGTCGAAAGCCGCGGTGAGCTCGTGCACCGGCATCGGCCGCTGGTGCAAGAGCTCGATCACCCGGCAGCGCGTCTGATCGGCGAGGGCGGAAAACTGGTCGACCGGCGGCATGCTGTTCCCGTAGCTGAATCGTTACCGGAACAGTTGCGGCGACGCCCCGCCCCGTCAAGCCGCCGCTAGAGCGAAAGTTGCCGGCTGCGCAGGGCTTCCACAACAGTGTGGGTGCGGTTCGCCGTGTTGAGTTTTCGCGCCGCATTGAGCAGGTGGTATTCCACGGTCCGCACCGAGATCGAGAGGATTGCAGCGGTGGCCTCGGCGGTCTTGCCGGCAGCGGTCCACTTCAGCACCTCACGCTCGCGCGCCGTGAGACGTGGCGCCTGCGACGCCGCCGGACGCGCCAGGTAGAGCACCTGCGCGTGCGCCGCGAGGGCCGCCGCCTGCAACGCCAGAAGATCCTCCTCGTCGAGCGATGCGGTTCCGTCGCGAAGGAAAGAGACGAGACCCCGCTCCCCATGCGGCATGTGCACCGGCACGCAGAAGCCGTCCGTAAGGCCCGCCGCGGCGGCCTCCTGCATCACCCGATGGGCCTCGGGCTCGGCCTCATCGTCGTAGCGGATGTCATGCCAGAAGAACGGCTCGTCGCTCTGCTGCGCCCGGCGGGTGATCGGATTTGTGCGGCCATAGTTCTCGGCGATGAAGCGCAGCGCGAACCGTTCGGGCAGATGGTGCAGCATGAACTCGACATTCTGCCCGCCGCCGGCATCGGGCCGATAGTGGCTGAGCGCAAAGGCGGTAAAGCCGAAACGCTTGCCGACGTCCCGCACCACATCGGTCAGCTCGTCTTTGGATCTGGTGGTCTGGATGCGGTTGAGAAGCTCTAGAGTTTCGCCTGCTGGCACGCTTGGTCTCATTGTTGGTATGGCGGATGATCGGAAGGGCACTCGCGCTTCCAACTCGCAGGTCGCCCTACGGTTTCAAACGCCAACTCGGTCGGTCCCCTCACCGATCGCATGGACCCACTCTTGCGGTGCGTCGGCCGCCGCCACAAACAACATTTGTTAGTCCGGCTCCTCTCCGGCATCGGCCCTACTTCATGCGCGGATGCTCGATCCTGTCGCCCGGCTCGAGCCCGATTTCCTTTGCGCGTCCGCCCGGGATCTCGAGCACGAACCGCACCGGCACGCCGGACGGGATCGAGGTGGTGTCGTGCGGAACCGCGTTGACATGGATGGTCTTCACCTCGCCATCGGCGGCAATGAAGATCATGTCGAGGGGGATGAAGGTGTTCTGCATCCAGAACGCCGTCTGCTGCTCGCGCCCGAAGTCGAACAGCATGCCGGCGTCCGGCGCCAGCGACTGCCGGAACATCAGACCCTTGGCCCGGGTCTCGGGCGTATCCACGACCTCGACATTGAAGGCGTGATCCCCGCTCGCCGTATGAACCACCAGCCGCCCGTCGCTGCTGCAGGCGGCCAGCGGAGCGAGGCCGATGAGCGTCGCAAGGACCAAGCCGAAAATGCGGAGGGAACTGAAAAGGCGAGCGAGAGGCATGCGATGGGTCCGAGTCTTGGAGCGGAGAGGAGACAGAGGCAGGTGCGCCAAGTCAATGCGACTCACGCGGTTCTGCCGGAAACGGAGAGCGCCCCTCCTCGATGTCATCCCGGCGCTCAGCCGGGACCCATTCATCCGCCCGAGTGGAGTGAGAGATGGGTCCCTGCTTTCGCAGGGATGACAGCCGGTGGGTGGATGGGTCCACGGAACGAAGTACCCCGCAAGCTGTGCCTGCCCTCCCCCACGGGGAGAGGGGACCCGACCGAGAGATCGGAGCTAATGCGAACTCGGCGCGTCGCCCCAGCCGTCGGGGCGGATTTCGGCGACCATCAGGCCCTTGGGGCCGTTGCCGTAGCGGACCAGGACGTACTGACCGGGCCGGAGCTCGGTGATACCGAAGCGGCGGAGCGTCTCCATGTGCACGAAGACGTCCGGAGCCCCCTCGCCGGCCGAGAGGAAACCGAAGCCGCGGATGCGGTTGAACCACTTCACTTCGAGCCGCTCGAGCTTGGAGGTCGGCTCGACAGTGACATGCGTGCGCGCCGCCGGCATCTGCGCCGGATGGCGGGCGGTGGATTCATCCATCGAGAGGATGCGGAAGGCCTGCAGGCCACCGGGCCGGGCCAGCGCTTCGCAGACTACGCGTGCGCCCTCATAGGCGGTCTGATAGCCGTCGCGCCGAAGGCAGGTCACATGGAGAAGAACGTCGGGGCGGCCATCATCGGGGACGATGAAGCCAAAGCCCTTGGCCACGTCGAACCACTTGATGGTGCCGACAACCTCAATGACGTCGAGATCGCCGCCGGCCTGGACGTCGGCGTCTGACTGTGCGGCCCCCCCGGACTGCATCGAGCGCCCGACGGACTCGTCACCTTCGGCTGTAAACTTGGCCCCCATAGCCTAAGCCTTTTCGTACTCTGCCCCCGCCGCAAACGAGGTACGCCACTGACGACAGGCACATTCGCCGATTCATTTTCAAAAGTTAAGGAGTCGTTGCAATTTTGTTGCACCTTTTGCACGCTGTTGCCCGTGCTGTGTCATTGCAGCGACAGCCGGACTGCGGCACCGTCCCCGCTTGTTCCCCTGTGATCCCTGAAAAGAGAGTGAGAGATGAAGTACCTCCACACCATGGTGCGCGTCACCGACATCGAGGCGAGCCTGAAATTCTATCGCGATGGACTTGGGCTCGAGGAGGTCCGCCGCACCGAGAACGAGAAGGGCCGCTATACGCTGATCTTCCTGGCCGCCCCCGGCCAGCACGAGACGCCGATCGAGCTCACCTATAACTGGGACCCCGAGGTCTATACCGGCGGGCGCAACTTCGGGCATCTCGCCTATGAGGTCGATGACATCTACGCCTTCTGCGAAAAGATGCAGAAGCTGGGCGTCACCATCAACCGCCCGCCGCGCGACGGCCGCATGGCCTTCGTCCGCTCGCCCGACAACATCTCGATCGAGATACTGCAGAAAGGCGCCGCCCTGCCCCCGGCAGAACCGTGGACCTCGATGCCCAACACCGGCACCTGGTAAGCCTTCGTTCACCACGCGGCTTAGCCGCCGATTATCCTCCCCGGCGCTAATTTCCCTGCTGTTGCAGGGTGGGCATTGCCCGGCAGCGCGTGGCGTGTCTCGGCGCCGGGGAAGTGACGATGAAACGACTGTTCGTGGCCCTCGCCGCCGCGCTGATGCTCAGCGGTTGCCTGCCGTTTGCGTTCTTCGCCTCATCGGGCGGCGACGGCTATCGCGGCCTCAAGACCAGCTTTGGCACCTACGTCACCTCGAGCAAGGTCAACGCCTTCTGCCTGATGCCCAAGCTCAGGTTCGCGATTCTCGACTTCGAGGGGCACTTCGGCAAGAAGATCGTGATGAGCTCGGGCTATCGCGACCCGTTCCACAATGCCGATGTGGGCGGCGCCGACAATTCCTACCACACCAAGTGCATGGCGGCCGATTTCTATATTCCGGGCGTCGACAAGCGGAAGCTCATCGCCTTCGCGCTGCGCAACGGCCTCGTGGGCGGGCTGGGCTGTTATCCGGGCCGCAACTTCATCCATATCGACGTGCGCGACCGGCCGCGCGGCTACCGCAAGCCGGTGACCTTTTCGGGCTGCTGAATAACCTGCCAAAAGGCGCTTGCATGATCGAGCCAGCCCCCCTATACGGACCCGGCGCTGATGCGCCCTTCGTCTATCGGTTAGGACGGCACCCTTTCACGGTGCAGAGAGGGGTTCGACTCCCCTAGGGCGCGCCACCTTTCCTTGCTCGGAAAGAGCAGGTATAGGAGCGCAATCGAGAGCTTGACCCGCGCCCATCGTCTAGCGGTCAGGACACCGCCCTCTCACGGCGGGAACAGGGGTTCGATTCCCCTTGGGCGCGCCATCTCTTTCTCCCCCTCACATCGGTAGATCTGGCGACGTCGCGCCGCGCCATCGAATGGCCCGGCTGCGCGACACGGATAGTCTCTTTCAACACCGCGTGAATTGTCGCAAACTCGTCACAGCTGGCGCGTTGCTGCCAGCGAAATGGCAGACGACCCGGTGGTTTGATGGGCGCCTATATCCTGCGACGCCTGCTGCTGATGATCCCGACGCTGTTCGGCATCATGGCAGTCTCCTTCGTCATCGTACAGTTCGCGCCGGGCGGGCCGGTGGAGCAATTCATCTCCGAGCTGCAAAGCGGCCGCGGCAATGTCACCACCGCCATCACCGGGAGCCAGGCGGGCGATCTCGCCGGCCAGCAGGTGGCCGGCACGCAGGACGTGCAGGGAGCCTCGAGCGGAACGGGCTATCGCGGCTCGCGGGGACTGCCGCCGGAATTCATCGCCGAGATCGAAAAGCAGTTCGGCTTCGACAAGCCGCCGCTCGAGCGCTTCTTCTCGATGCTCTGGAACTACCTGCGTTTCGATTTTGGCGAGAGCTATTTTCGCGACATCGCGGTGGTCGACCTGGTGCTCGAGAAGATGCCGGTCTCGATCACGCTCGGACTCTGGATGACGCTGCTGAGCTACGGCATCTCGATCCCGCTCGGCATCGCCAAGGCGGTGCGCGACGGGTCGCGATTCGACGTCTGGACCTCGACGGTGATCATCGTCGGCTACGCCCTGCCCGGTTTCCTCTTTGCCATCCTGCTGATCGTGCTCTTCGCCGGCGGCAGTTTTTGGGACCTCTTCCCGCTGCGCGGGCTGACCTCGGACAACTTCGCCAGCCTGCCCTGGTATCGGCAGATCCTCGACTATTTCTGGCACATCACGCTGCCGATCATCGCCATGGCGGTCGGCGCCTTCGCAACGACCACGCTCCTCACGAAGAACTCGTTCCTCGACGAGATCCGCAAGCAGTATGTGGTGACCGCTCGGGCCAAGGGCCTGTCGGAACGCGCGGTGCTCTATCGGCACGTCTTCCGCAACGCCATGCTGCTCCTGATTGCGAGCTTTCCGGCCGCCTTCATCGGCGCCTTTTTCGGCGGTTCGCTGCTCATCGAGACCATCTTCTCGCTCGACGGGCTGGGGCTTCTCGGCTTCGAATCCGTGCTGCGGCGCGATTATCCGGTGGTGTTCGCGACGCTCTACATCTTCTCGTTGCTCGGCCTCATCATCGCGCTCATCTCCGACCTCACTTACGCCTGGGTCGACCCGCGTCTCGATTTCGAGTCCCGCGCGGTAT
>DATCRS010000362.1:0-12606 GCA_036568845.1 Devosia sp.
GTAGCGACCGAGGGGTTCCGACGCTTTTCCACGATGATGGACGCCAAGGAGGCGGACTTCCCCGAAACCGAGCAGTTTCCCGCCATGGCCGAGGCCTATGTGCGTTTCGCCGTGGTGCAGCCGGCGCTCTTCCGCCTCATGTTCTCGCGCCAGATCGACAAGGGCGCCAACAAAGCGCTGCACGAAGCAGCGATTGCCGCCTACGCCTCGCTCGCCAAGGCGGCGGCGCGGGAGGTGCCCGATGCACCGAGCGAGGGCGCAGTGATCGCCTGGAGCTTCGTACACGGCCTCGCCATGCTGCTGCTGGACGAGCAGATCCTCGGGGTGTCACCGCAGAACTCGGAGAGCCTCGTACGCAGCCTGGCGCAGCGTTTCGTCGCCGCCCTGCGCGCCGCGGTTGCGAAACCGGCGCAAGTCCGATAAGTCCGCCCCATCCAGCAGAGCAGCCTAAAGGACGGCCGATGGCGGAAACCCGCTTCGATGTTCTCACCATCGGGAACGCCATTGTCGACGTGATTGCCCCGATCGATCCGGGGTTTTTGCAGCGCGAGGGCCTGTCGGAAGGCATCATGCATCTCGTCGATGCCGAGCGCTCGGCCTATCTCTACGAGCGCATGCCGGCCGAGAAGCGGCAGATCTCCGGCGGTTCGGCCGCCAACACCGCCGCCGGCGTCGCCTCGCTGGGCGGCAAGGCCTCGTTCGTCGGCAAGGTGGCCGACGACCCGCTGGGCGACGTCTTTGCCGACGACCTCCACCATATCGGGGTCCATTATGGCGTCTCGCGCCTGGTCGAGGGCCCGGCCACGGCGCGCTCGATGATCCTCGTCTCGCCCGACGGCGAGCGGACCATGAACACCTATCTGGGCGCCTGCCACCAGCTCACCATGGCCGACATCAAGGAAGACGAGATCGGCGCCGCCACCATCACCTATATGGAGGGCTATCTGTGGGACCCGGTGGAGGCCAAGAAGGCCTTCGTGCAGGCGGCCCATTTCGCCCATAAGCATGAGCGCGCCACCTCGTTCACGCTCTCCGACCCGTTCTGCGTCAACCGCTATCGCGACGAGTTTCTGGACCTGATGCGGTCCAAAACCATCGACTATGTCTTTGCCAATGTCGAAGAGCTGAAGTCGCTCTACCAGACCCAGGATTTTGCTGCCGCCGTGCAGCAGATCGCCAAGGATGCCGAGCTCGCCGCCATCACCATGGGCGCCGACGGGGCCATGGTGGTCTACAATGGCGAAGTCGTCACCGTGCCGGCCTTCCCGGTCGAGCAGGTGGTGGACGCGACCGGCGCGGGCGATCTCTTCGCGTCGGGCTTCCTCCTCGCGGTCGCGCGCGGGCAGGAGCTGCAGACGGCGCTCCGCGCCGGGTGCCTCGCGGCATCCGAAGTGATCTCGCATATCGGGGCACGGCCCGTGCGCGACCTCGAGCAGATGGCCGTGGAACACGGCGTGCGGCTCGAACGGCTGGTGGACGCCTGAGGCATTAGCGGCTCTCGTCCCCCTCATCCGCCCTTCGGGCACCTTCGACCCTCAAATCGCTCCACTGGAGCGATTTGCCGGCAAAAGCCGTCGGGACGAAGTCCCACGAGGGGAGAAGGGAGCTGGGGCGAGATCGTGCCACATCGCCTTCTCCCTTGATGGGAGAAGGTGGGCGAAGCCCGGATGGGGGTGGGCCGCTTGCGCGAAACCTCAGATCTTCCTCAAATCCACCTGGTCAATGGTGTGGCCCGGGCCCTTGGTCAGGACCAGATGGGCGCGGCCGCGGGTGGGGAGGATGTTTTCGATGAGGTTGGGGACGTTGATGGCTTCCCAGGCCCAGAGGCCGAACTTTTCCGCCTCTTCGAGGCTCATCTGGCTGAAGCGGTGGAAGAACGATTTGGGGTCGGCGAAGGCGGTTTCGCGCAGGCGCCGGAAGCGCTCCATGAACCACTCGCGCAAATCGCCGATATCGGCATCGATGAAGATGGAGAAGTCGAGGAAGTCCGAGGCAAAGAGCAGGGGCTTGCCGCTTTTGGGCAATTCGCCCGGCTGCAGGATGTTGAGACCTTCGACGATGAGGATGTCGGGCCGGTCGACCGTGAGCTCCTCGCCCTCCAGCACGTCGTAGATGAGGTGCGAGTAGACCGGCACCTTGACGTCGGGCTTGCCCGACTTGAGGTCGGCGAGGAAGGAGACGAAGCGCGCCCGGTCGTAGCTTTCCGGAAAACCCTTGCGGTCGGTGAGACCTTTCTCCTCCAGCACCTTGTTGGAGAAAAGGAAGCCGTCGGTGGTGACGAGATCGACCTTGGGCGAGCTCGGCCAGCGTTGCAGCAACGCGCGGAGGATGCGCGAAGTGGTGGACTTGCCCACCGCGACCGAGCCGGCGACGCCGATGATGTAGGGAACCTTGCGCCCGTCGGCGCCGAGGAACTTCGTCGAGGCGTGATGCAGCGCCTGCGTCGCCTCGACATAGAGCGAGATGAGGCGCGAGAGCGGCAGGTAGATCTCCTCGGCTTCCTCGAACGAGATCGGGTCGGTCAGCGCGCGGAGCCGCTTGATGTCGTCGGCCGAGAGCGTCATCGGCTCGTCGGCGCGCAGCCGGGCCCATTCGGCCCGGGTGAAGCGGTGGTAGGGTTCGAGCTCCAGTTTGCGGCGATCCACCATCACGCCTCGCCCCGCGACGCCTTTTCGGCGAGGCCGGACTGGGCGGTGCGGCTTTCGAGCTCGGCCATCACGTCCCTGAGCGGCACGCCCGCAGCCTTCAGCACCACCAGCAGGTGATAGAGCACGTCGCCGGCTTCGGCGGCGAGGCCGAAATGGTCGCGGCCGACGGCGGCGATCACCGCCTCGGTGGCTTCCTCGCCCAGCTTCTGGGCGCATTTCTCGATACCGCGGGAGAGCAGCCGCGCGGTGTAGCTCTCGTCGGGCGAGGCATCGGCGCGCTCGGCGATGCGCGCGTCGAGATCTTCGAGCGTAAAACCCATCAGAAATCCCCCCGGTCGTTGCGGACGGCGACGCCGTGCTGCTGCAGGTACGCCTTGGCCTCGCCGATGGTAAAGGTGCCGAAGTGGAAGATTGAGGCGGCCAGCACCGCCGAAGCATGGCCCTCTTTCACCCCCTCGACCAGGTGGTCGAGCGTGCCGACACCGCCAGAAGCGATCACCGGCACCTGCACCGCATCGGCAATGGTGCGGGTCAGCTGCAGGTCGAAACCGGACTTGGTGCCGTCCTTGTCCATCGAGGTCACCAGCAATTCGCCGGCGCCGCGCTCGACCATTTTGACGGCAAACTCCAGCGCATCGATGCCGGTCGGGTTGCGGCCGCCATGGGTGTAGATTTCCCATTCGTCGCGGTTGTGCTGGCCGGGCGCCTGGGTTTGACGGCGGCGCGCATCGACCGAGACGACGATGCACTGGTCGCCGAACTTGTCGGCGGCCCGGGCGATGAAATCGGGATCGTTCACGGCGGCCGAGTTGATCGACACCTTGTCGGCACCGGCCAGCAGGAGTTTCCGGATATCTTCGATCTTGCGGATGCCGCCGCCCACGGTCACCGGCATGAAGCAGTGCTCGGCCGTGCGGGCGACGACGTCGAAAATGGTGTCGCGGCCTTCGTGGCTGGCGGCGATGTCGAGGAAGGTCAGCTCGTCCGCGCCGGCCGCGTCATAGGCCATGGCGGCTTCGACCGGATCGCCGGCATCGATCAAATCGACGAACTGCACGCCCTTCACGACGCGGCCGTCCTTGACGTCGAGGCAGGGGATGAGGCGGGTCTTGAGGGTCATGGCCGAGCCTACGCCTGCTTCAGCAGCGCGATTGCTTCACGTGAATCAATGCGGCCGTCATAGAGGGCGCGGCCGGAGATGGCGCCTTCGAGCACCTGGGCATCGGGCCGTGTCATGCGGCGGATGTCGTCCATGGAGGCGAGACCGCCCGAGGCGATGACCGGTATGGAGACGGCGCGGGCGAGCTCCAGGGTCGAGTCCCAGTTGATGCCGGTCAGGATGCCGTCGCGGTCGATGTCGGTGTAGATGATCGCTGCCACTCCGGCGCCCTCGAAGCGCCTGGCGAGCTCGATCACCGAGAGCTCGGACGTTTCGGCCCAGCCTTCCACCGCCACCTTGCCGCCCTTGGCGTCGATGCCGACCGCGACCTGTCCGGGGAATGCGGCGGCGGCCGCTTTCACCAGTTCCGGGTCGCGCACGGCGACCGTCCCGAGGATGACGCGGGCGAGGCCCTTTGCGAGCCAGGCTTCGATCTGCGCCAGCGTGCGGATGCCGCCGCCGAGCTGCACCGGGAATTTCACCGCCTCGAGGATGGCTTCGACCGCCGCGCCGTTGACGCTCTCGCCCGCAAACGCGCCGTTGAGATCGACGACGTGGAGATATTCGAACCCCTGGTCCTCGAACGACTTGGCCTGGGCAGCCGGATCGTCATTGAAGATCGTCGCCTGTTCCATGTCGCCGAGCTTCAGGCGCACGCACTTGCCGTCCTTGAGGTCGATGGCAGGGAAGAGGATCATGCTGCGATTCCGGAGCAAGCGGGGACACACCCCTCATCCGGCGCTACGCGCCACCTTCTCCCACAAGGGGAGAAGGGGAACTGAGAGGTCTCGGCTCCATTGCCTTCTCCCCCTGTGGGAGAAGGTGCCCGAAGGGCGGATGAGGGGTAGGCCCGGGGCACAAGACTCATGGCATCCACCTCAGGAAGTTCCCGATCAGCTGCAGACCCAGCGTCTGGCTCTTTTCGGGATGGAACTGGGTACCGAAGAGGTTGTCGCGGCCGACGATGGCGGTGACCTGCTGTCCGTAGTCAGCCGAGGCGATCAGCGTCTCCGGGCTCGCGGTGGCAAGGTGGTAGGAGTGGACGAAATAGGCGTGGAGCCCATTTTCGCCATCGGGGATGCCGGCGAGCAGCGGGTGCTCGCGGTGAAACTTGAGAGTGTTCCAGCCCATGTGCGGCACCTTGAGGTCCCCTTTGGGCTCGAGCCGCACGACGGCGCCGGGGATCCAGCCGAGGCCCCTGGTTACGGTCTTTTCGCGGCCCTCGTCGGCCATCAGCTGCATGCCGACGCAGATGCCGAGGAACGGCGTACCGGCGCGGATCACCCGCTCTTCCAGCACCTCGACCATGCCGGTGACGGCATCGAGGCCGGCGCGGCAATCCGCAAAGGCGCCAACGCCCGGCAGCACGATGCGGTCGGCGCGACGCACCAGCTCGGGGTCGGCGGTGACCAGTACCTCGACCTCGGCCGCCGACTCACGGACAGCGCGCTCGAATGCATTGGCGGCCGAACGGAGATTGCCCGAACCGTAATCGATGATCGCGACGGTCTGGGTCACGCGACGCTCCGGCGTACCAGCCAGTCGCGCATGGCAAGATCCTGCGCAGGCGCAACGACGTCGCCGCGATAGGTCCAGCCGCGCTTTTCGAGCTTCCTTCTCCGCCAGCCCGGCGCCTCGAAGCCGATCAGCACGGCCAGCAACAGATAAAGCCAGGCCACGGCCTCGCCGCCGATCCAGAGGCTGGCGACACCCAGCACTGCGACCGCCGTGACGTACAGCAACGCACCCAGCCAGAGACCGTGATAGAGCGCATAGACCGGCGGCAGGATGGCCGCGGCCCAGGAGAATTTGTCCGGCACCATGGCCGGAGCGATCTCGTCGGAGCGCTCGTAAACGGAATAGAGGGTCACCGGCTTTCCTCGCCACATGGCTTTGATAAGGTGGTTGCGCTTGGCCTTAGACCAAAACCCGCCGGGTTGGAAGCGCGAGGGAACGTGCGCCTGCCTCCCGGCATTCAGCGGTCGGGCGCAACTCATGGAGGAAGACGATGGCAGCAGGCGAAACCGATCCGCACGGCGAGGGCACGATGGGCTCGGTGCCCAGCCAGGGCATTTTCATCGGCGGGCTGGCCGTCGGCCTCCTCGCCTTCATGCTGCTGTTCGCGCTCACGGTCCTTCTGGCCGCGAACATGGGCGGCTGAGACCCATAATGGCCTCCATCGCCATCCGCCGCATCGGACACAGCGAGCTGCCGATCATCCAGCAGCTCGCCGAGGACACCTGGCCGACGGCGTTCGAGGGCGTGATCGAGCGGCATCAGATCGAAATCATGCTCGAGGACATCTATGCTCTCGACACGCTGCGAAACGACATGGACGAGCTCGGCCATGTCTACTGGATCGCGCGGCACGACAACCAGGATTCCGGCTTCGTCTCGGCCTACAAGGCCGGCGACACCACCTGGATCAAGAAGCTCTACATCCTGCCGGCGAAACAGGGACAGGGCATCGGCCGTGCCCTCATGGCCCACGCCACCGCGCATTTCGCCCCGTCACGCGCCCTTTCGCTCAATGTGAACACCGGCAACACCAAGGCCATCGAGTTCTACAAGAAGTACGGCTTCGTCGTGGAGAAGGAGGTGCCCGTGAAGATGGGCCCGTTCGACTTTACGGACTATGTGATGACGAAGGTGCTGTGAGGGGCGCTCACGCCCTCGTCCTTCGACGAGCTCAGGATGAGGGCTACTGAGATGCCAGCGAGAGCCTCATGGTGAGCTTGTCGAACCACGAGGCTCGGGCTCTCAGAGCGTCCCCTTGGTCGACGGAATCCGGTCCCCCGCCCGCGGATCAATCTCCACCGCACTTCGCAGCGCCCTTGCCAGCGCCTTGAAGGCGGATTCGGCGATGTGGTGGTTGTTGTCGCCGTAGAAGGTTTCGACATGGAGCGTGATGCCGGCGTTCATGGCGAAGGCCTGGAACCACTCGCGGAACAGCTCGGTGTCCATCTCGCCCACCTTGTCGCGGGTGAATTCGACCTTCCAGACGAGAAAGGGCCGGCCGGAGACGTCGAGCGCCACGCGGGTCAGCGTGCCGTCCATCGGCAGGTCGGACGAGGCATAGCGGCCGATCCCCTTCTTGTCGCCCAGCGCCTTTCTCACCGCCTCGCCCAGCGCGATGCCGACGTCTTCGGCGGTGTGGTGATAGTCGATATGGAGGTCGCCCTTGGCGCGCACGGTGATGTCGATCAGCGAGTGCCTGGCGAGCTGGTCGAGCATGTGGTCGAGAAAACCGATGCCGGTCTCGATATCGTGCGTACCGGTACCATCGAGATTGACCGACACATTGATGTCGGTCTCGTTGGTTTTGCGGGCGATTTCGGCGGTACGCATGAGGGTTGGCTCCAGTTGCGCCGGGTTCCTATCACTTAGCGCCAAAGGGATGAAGAGCCGGTAACCTCGCTGACACTAGCCGTTCGGCCAGTGTCATGGTTGCGTTGCAATCGGCCTCCGGGCGCCTAAATAGGGTCGGAACACTGGCTGGCGTCGGCTCAACAAGCGACGTGATCCGGAGACAGTTTGGAGTAGCAAATGTCGGATAATGAGTTTCCCGGCTGGCACGGCACGACCATCGTCGCGGTCCGCAAGGGCAACAGGGTCGTGGTGGCCGGCGACGGACAGGTGTCGGTCGGCAACACGGTGATGAAGCACCAGGCCAAGAAGGTGCGCCCGCTGGCCGGCGGCAAGGTGATCGGCGGCTTCGCCGGCGCCACGGCCGATGCCTTCACCCTGTTCGAGCGGCTTGAAGCCAAGCTCGAGCAGTACCCGGACCAGCTGATGCGCGCCGCTGTCGAACTCGCCAAGGACTGGCGGACGGACCGCTACCTGCGGCGGCTCGAAGCCATGATGATCGTCGCCGACAAGAAGGATACGCTGGTCTTGACCGGCACCGGCGACGTGCTGACGCCGGACCACGACGTCATCGCCATCGGCTCGGGCGGCAACTACGCCTATTCGGCGGCATTGGCGCTGAGCGAAAACACCGACCTCGATGCCGAGCAGATCGCCCGCAAGGCGATGAAGATCGCGGCCGAGGTCTGCATCTACACCAATGAGAACGTCACGCTCGAAAGCATCGACGCTGACGCGGACAAGGTGCTGCAGGCGTAAGGCTGCAGCCGGGGCGCGCCGGACGGGCGCCCGGAAGGAACAAGCTGATGAGTGACACCAATTTTTCGCCGCGCGAGATCGTTTCCGAGCTCGACCGGTTCATCGTCGGGCAGAAGGACGCCAAGCGCGCTGTGGCCGTGGCGCTGCGCAACCGCTGGCGGCGCCAGCAGCTTTCCGATGCGCTGCGGCAGGAAGTGACGCCCAAGAACATCCTGATGATCGGCCCCACCGGCGTCGGCAAGACCGAAATTTCCCGCCGCCTCGCCAAGCTGGCGCAGGCCCCGTTCATCAAGGTGGAAGCGACCAAGTTCACCGAGGTCGGCTATGTGGGCCGCGACGTCGAGCAGATCGTGCGTGACCTCGTCGAAGCCGGCATTTCGCTGCTCCGCGACAAGCGCCGCGCCGACGTGCAGGCGCAGGCGCACCACAATGCCGAGGAGCGGGTCGTCGATGCGCTGGTCGGCACCTCGGCCACGCCCTCGACCCGGGACTCGTTCCGCAAGAAGCTCCGCAACAACGAGCTCGACGACAAGGAAATCGAGATCGAGGTCACGGCGCAGCCGGGCGGCCCGGGCATGTTCGAGATCCCCGGCGCCAATGTGGGGATGATCAACATCCAGGACATGCTGGGCAAGGCCTTTGGCGGCCGCGGGGTCAAACGCAAGGTGAAGGTCAAGGATTCGCATGCGCTGCTCCTTGCCGAAGAGGCAGACAAGCTGCTCGACCAGGATCAGCTGACCCGCGACGCGGTGGACCTCGTCGAGAACAACGGCATCGTCTTCATCGATGAGATCGACAAGATCACCACTTCGGGCAACTGGGGTGGCGGCGTTTCCCGCGAAGGCGTGCAGCGCGATCTGCTGCCGCTCATCGAAGGCACGACGGTTTCGACCAAGTACGGGCCGGTGAAGACGGACCACATCCTCTTTATCGCCTCGGGCGCGTTCCATGTCGCCAAGCCCTCGGATCTCTTGCCCGAGCTGCAGGGCCGCCTGCCGATCCGGGTCGAGCTCAAGGCGCTCACCCGCGACGACATGATCCGCATCCTCAACGACACCGATGCCAGCCTCATCAAGCAGTACACCGCGCTGATGTCGACCGAGGGACTGACGCTCGACTTCACCCCTGACGCGGTCGAAGCGATCGCCGACGCGGCGGTCAAGGTCAACTCCACTGTCGAGAATATCGGCGCCCGCCGGCTGCAGACGGTGATGGAGCGGCTGGTCGAGGACATCTCGTTCGAGGCGCCCGACAAATCCGGCGAGACGATCAAGATCGACGCCGGCTATGTGCGGGATCGTGTCGGCAAGATGAGCGAAGACGCCGATCTGAGCCGCTTCGTGCTATAAGCGCATCTGTGATGGAGACGAGTAAGGCCGGGAGCAATCCCGGCCTTTTCGTTTCAGCCGAGGCCGCTCGCGACCCTCGGCGCCTCCTCGGAAGGTTGGGGCAGGTCGCGGTCCAGCAGCTCGTGAACGGCGTCCCGACTCATCGGCCGCGAGATCAGGAAACCCTGGGCTTCGGTATAGCCCAGCGCCCGCACGTTGCGCAGCTGCTCGGCCGTTTCGATGCCCTCCGCCGTGGTGATCATGCCCATGCGCTTGGCGATGTCGGCCACCGACTGCAAAATGACGAGCGCTCCTCGCGCACTGTCCAGCGCGCGGACGAAAGAGCCATCGATCTTGAGCTTGTCGAAGGGGAAGGCGAGGAGATAGCCGAGCGCCGAGTAGCCCGTGCCGAAATCGTCCAGCGCCACCCGAAGGCCCAGCCGACGCAACTCGTGCAGGATGTCGAGATGGGCCTGCGACTTCTCGAGGAACAGCGTCTCGGTGATCTCGATCTCGACCCGGTCCGGCGCCAATCCTGTGGCCCCCAGGGCATTGACCAGCACGCTCAGCAGATTGCCGCGGTCCAGCTGCACCGACGAGACATTGACGGCGATCCGCAGATGGGACGGCCAGCTCGCCGCTTCGGCGAAGGCCTCGCGGATCACCCACTCGCCGATCGGCACGATCAGGCCGAGTTCCTCGCAAAGGGGGATGAAGTCGGACGGCGGAATGTTGCCGTCAGTTGGGTGTCGCCACCGGATCAAGGCCTCGAACCCCGAGATCGTCTGCTGCTGCAGGTTGAGGATCGGCTGGTAGTAGAGTTCGAATTCACCTCGCGCCAGGGCGTTGCGCAAATCGCGTTCCATGCGGCTGCGCTTGTCGATGGCCTGGGCGAGGTCCGGCGCGAAGAAGCTGTAGCCGCCCAGGCGGCTCCGCTTGATCGAATAGAGCGCCGTGTCACCGCTCTTCAACAACCTGTCGGGAGTCTCGCCGTCGCGGGGCGCCATGGCGATACCCACGCTGACGCCCACCGCCACCGGGTGGCCGTCGAGATAGAAGGGGCGCCGGATCGCCTCGATAATCTCGGTGGCGACAGCCGCCGCACCTGCCGCGTTGGCATTTGCGAGCACCGCGACGAACTCGTCGCCCCCCATGCGCGCGACAAGCCCTGCCTCGCCGGTGCATTCGGTGAGGCGCTGGGATACCTGCTGGAGCAGCTTGTCGCCGCTGGCATGACCCAGCGTATCGTTGATGGCCTTGAAGCCATCCAGATCGAGACAGAGCAGGGCGAAGCTGCCGTCGGGCTGCAGCGCGTCGAAGGCCTGGCTCAAGCGCTGGTACAGCAGGGTTCGGTTAGGCAGACCCGTCAACGGATCATGGTAGGCCTGGCGCGCCAGCTCGGCCTGCATGGTGTGGAGTTCGGTGGTGTCCCGATGCATTGTGACCCAGCCGCCGCCGGGCATGGCCTTGTGCGTGGCGGCGATGACGCGGCCATCGTTGAGGTAGTGGGTGCCGAACTGGTCCACGCCGCGCGCTGCAAGCCTCAACCGGTCGCGCACATAGGCTTCGTCATCGCTTCCGCTCGAGGTTCCGGCAGCGATGCGGGCCCTGCAGATAGTCTCGAGATGCGTACCGGCGCGCCCCAGATGGCGGGGGAGGTGATACATGTCGAGATAGACATGGTTGCAGACCACCAGCCGCTGGTGCGCATCGAACATGGCGAGGCCCGACGACATGTTCTCGAGGGCGGTGAGGAACCTTGAGTTCTGAACCCGCAGCTTGCGCTTGCTCTTTTTGAGCTGCGCCGTCCGCTTTTCGATCTCTGCTTCCAGCCCGGCCTGGAACTCGGTGAGCTCGCCGATCATCAACTGCATCGAACGGTCGGTTCGCGCGCGATCGAGCTCGGCCTCCTCATAGGCGGCCGTTACCAACCGTTCGAGCGCCACGAGGTCGACATGTCCGGAGGCGTGGGTGGCTTTTTCCAACTGCTTGTCGAAGAGTTTCCGCAAGCTCAGCTCGCCTGTTCGGCCAGAACGGTAACGGTCATGGTCTGGTTGTGCAGCTGGCAGAAGCCCGAGTCCTCGTCGGGCGAAATCTCGCCATAGGAGTAGAAGCCGATCGGCAGGCACGTCTTGGCGAGTTCGGCGGTCGCCGCTTCGATCTCCTCGTCGACGCGCTGGCCCATCAACAGGCGGCGACCGATGCAGCTCACAAAGATCGCGGCGCTCTGCTCGTTGGGAGCGGTCCTGGCGCCAACGACCGCTCGGTGCGTCGCTTCGGCGGCGCCGGCGCAAAGCCGGTTGAGGCTGCCGCGCATCAGCTGCGCCGACCATCCGGTCGGCATGTCGCCCGCGAAGGTCATCGACCCCTTGTCGTGGTCGACCGCGAGAATGGTGCGTACGACGCTGCGCTCGGGATGCTTGGGATCGAAGATGCGGAGCGGAAAGAGCAGGGCCGAGCTCGGCAGGTTGCGGCTCTCGTCGGGCCCGAGATAGAGTTTATAGAGGTCGAGCGCGGGCTTGCTGTCGACCTCGAACAGCACGTTGCCCTCCGAGCGGGTGATGCGCCGCATCGGCCCGAACACGTCCCAGCCACCGGCGCTGCCATGGCCGATGCGGATGGCGTCGCCATAAAGGCCGACCGCAGCCACGGTTTTAGGCGCCGGCGGACCATCGCAACCCACCAGCGTCTGGACAAAATCGGGCCCGTCGCCGGCAAGGCCACCGCTCACCGGGACATCGGGCCCGATCTCGTCGGCGATACCCGCGACCAGCGCACTGCCGTTGACGTGGAGCCCGTCCGAGAGGACGAAAACACCTGCGAGGCGATCGCCCTTGAGCGCTGCGCCGATGGCGGCGCCGGTTGCCCGCGAGGCACCGGCATCGGTGATCTCCCGCCGGACCACGCGCAGCCCGGTGGCGTCGAAGTCGATCGCCAGCGCGCAGGCCCTGTCGTCGCTGACATCGAGGCCGGCGAGCTGCCCGCCGGTGGAACAACCCAGCACGTGGGCATCCGGGAAGCGCCGGTACAGGCTTTCGTAGAGCGTGCCATCGGCCAGCATCTGCCGCGTGCCGAAATAGAAGACCAGCGCCGCATGATCGAGGGGTGCGTCCCCTCCCGACCAACCGACGGCGTTGTCCCAAAAGAGTTGCGAGGCACGCATCCGAGCCCCCAAGTATCCAAAGAGGCCAACAATAACGCTGCAAAGCTTAACGCTTCACAGATACGCCGCGGTTAGTTTGTGCTTAAGACGATTACTCGCCATTAGTTCAGTTACGGCGGCTGGTTCGGCGTCTCATGAGCCCGGGGCTCTTGCCTCGTTCTTTCCGCTGAGCGCGTGGAGGAC
>DATCRS010000363.1:0-3177 GCA_036568845.1 Devosia sp.
GACCTACACCGAGGCGAGCGGCGTCATCGGCCGGTGCTTGCCGCAACTCACCGAGCTCTGGAACCGCATCGGCGGCCAGCAGGTGCGCAATGCCGGGACGATCGGCGGCAATGTCGCCAACGGCTCACCCATCGGCGATACGCCACCGCCGCTGATCGCGTTGGGTGCCTCGGTCACGCTGCGCAAGGGCGGCGAGCGGCGCGAGGTCAGGCTCGAGGATTTCTTCATCGCCTATGGCAAGCAGGATCGGCAGCCGGGCGAGTTCGTCGAGAGCGTCACGGTGCCGCTCGTGCCCAAGGGTGAGCAATTCGCCTGCTACAAGATCACCAAGCGGCGCGACGAGGATATTTCGGCGGTTTGCGGCGCCTTCCGGGTGCGGATGGAGGGCGACACCGTGGCCGCCATCACCATCGCCTTCGGTGGCATGGCGGCGACGCCGAAGCGAGCGAAGGCCGTCGAAGCTGCCCTGGTCGGCAAGCCGTGGACCTCGGCCACAATCGAGGCGGCGCTGCCGGCTTTCACACACGACTACCAGCCCATCACCGACATGCGCGCCTCGGCCGAATACCGGCTGCTTGCAGCGCAAAACCTGCTCAGGCGTTTCCATCTCGAGACCACCGGGCAAGGGGCGCGATTGGCGCGGGAGGTGGCATGAACAAGCAGACCCGCATCACGGCGGCGTCGGTGCTGCACGAGCCGCTGGTCCACGACAGCGCAACCAAGCATGTCTCCGGCCGCGCCGAATACATCGACGATATCCCGGAGCCGGCCGGCACGCTGCACGCCTATCTGGCCCTCAGCGAGCGGGCGCATGCAGAGATCGCCTCGGTCGACCTCGAGCCGGTGAGGACCGCGCCGGGCGTGGTCGCCGTGCTCACCGCCGACGATATTCCGGGCGAGAACGACATCTCCTCCCCGCACCTCCATGACGAGCCGGTGTTCGCGACGACCAAGGTCGAGTACTGGGGCCAGCCGCTCTTTGCGGTGATCGCCGAGACGCGCGAGGCCGCGCGGCGGGCGAGCCGGCTGGCGCGCGTCGAATATCGCGACCTGCCGCACCAGACCGACGTCGACGCAGCACGAGCCAATGGCAACAGGCTCGTCACACCGCCGCTGAAGCTTGAGCGCGGCGATGTCGAGGCGGGGCTCGCCAGCGCGCCGCGCCGGCTCAAGGGCACGATGCTGATCGGCGGGCAAGAGCACTTCTATCTCGAAGGCCAGATTGCGCTGGCTCTGCCCGGCGAGGACGAGGACATCACCGTTTACTCCTCGACCCAGCACCCGACCGAAGTCCAGCTCATGGTCGCGCATGTGCTGGGCATCGACATGCACGCGGTGACGGTGAATGTCCGGCGCATGGGCGGCGGCTTCGGCGGCAAGGAAACGCAGGGCAACCTCTATGCCGTGGTCGCCGCGATGGCGGCCAAGAAGCTCAACCGGGCGGTGAAGATCCGGCCCGACCGCGACGACGATTTCCAGACCACCGGCAAACGCCACGATTTTCGTGTCGACTACGAGGTCGGCTATGACGACGACGGCAGGATTCATGCCCTCGACGCGGTCTATGCCGCTCGCGCCGGCTGGTCGGCGGACCTCTCGGGCCCAGTCACCGACCGCGCGCTGTTCCACATGGACAATGCCTACTGGTACCCGGCCGTCCGGGGGCGCTCCGAACCCCTTTACACCAACACCTGCTCGAACACCGCCTTCCGCGGCTTCGGCGGCCCGCAGGGCATGATGGGCTGCGAGCGCTGGATCGAGGATATTGCCTATGCGCTCGGCAAAGACCCGCTCGAGATACGCAAGGCGAATTTCTACGGCACCGGCGACAACAACGTCACGCCCTACCACCAGACCGTGACCGACAACATCATCCACCGGGTGGTCGACGAACTGGAGGCGAGCGCCGACTACGAGGCGCGCCGCCGGGCGGTGCTCGAGTTCAACGCCAGGGGCGGGGTGCTGCGCAAGGGTATAGCCCTGACGCCGGTGAAGTTCGGCATCAGTTTCACGGCTACCTGGTACAACCAGGCCGGCGCGCTGGTGCACGTCTACCGCGACGGCTCGATCCACCTGAGCCACGGCGGCACCGAGATGGGGCAGGGCGTTTATATCAAGGTGGCGCAGGTGGTGGCGGATGCCTTCCAGGTGCCGCTCTCGATGGTGAAGATCAACGCCACCAACACCGGCAAGGTCCCCAACACCTCGGCCACGGCCGCCTCTTCGGGTTCCGACCTCAACGGCGCCGCCGCGGCGGACGCCTGCCGGCAGATCAAGGAGCGGCTCGTCGTCCACGCCGCAAAGATGTACGAGGTCACCGAGACGGAGGTTGCGTTCGAGCCCGGCGGCGTGCGCTGCGGCCAGCAGTTCGTGCCGTTCACCGAACTCGTCTCCTCGGCCTATATGAGCCGCGTGCAGCTCTCGGCTGCGGGCTTTTACAAGACGCCGCGCATCCACTGGGACCGTGCCGCCGGCCGGGGCGATCCGTTCTACTACTTCGCCTACGGTGCCTCGTGTTCTGAGGTGACCATCGACACGCTGACCGGCGAGTACCACGTCGACCGCGTGGACATTCTCCACGATGTCGGCAAGTCGCTGAACCCGGCGATCGACATGGGACAGGTCGAGGGCGGTTTCATCCAGGGCATGGGCTGGCTCACCACAGAGGAATTGTGGTGGGACCAGAAGGGGCAGCTGCGGACCCACGCCCCCTCGACCTACAAGATCCCCGTCGCTTCCGACGTGCCGCCGGTCTTCAACGTCCGGCTGGCCGAGTGGAGCATCAACAAGGAGATGACCGTCGGCCGCTCCAAAGCTGTCGGCGAACCGCCGCTGATGCTGGCGATTTCGGTGGTGGAGGCCCTCTCCATGGCCGTAGCCTCGGTCGCCGATTACAAGATCGCCCCCCGCCTCGACACTCCCGTCACGCCCGAACGCGTGCTGATGGGCGTCGAGCGGCTGCGGCGGGGGGCGCCAGCGTGATCGAGCGCGCGGCCTCCCCCTCATCCGCCCTTCGGGCACCTTTTCCCACGAGGGGAGAAGGCGATGGAGCCGAGGGATCATGACACTTACGGCACAGACCCTCCGCGCTTTCCTCGCCACCCATCCCGCGGCCATCGTGGCGGAACTCACGGCTGTTCGTGGGTCGTCACCTCGCGAGGCGGGGGCATTCATGGT
>DATCRS010000364.1:0-2768 GCA_036568845.1 Devosia sp.
GTACCACGAACGGCGCGGCAGCCGTGACTGCGGTCGGCTTCGGCGCCCAAACGGTGACCGCAAAGACGACCGACGAGCTGGTTTCGGAGATCAACGCCAATACGAGCCTCGCCGACAAGATTCGCGCTTCCAACGACAACGGCAAGCTCCGGATCGAGAACCAGTCGACATCCGCTCTGACGGTCACCGGCGTCGCGGCTGGCGCCCTCAGCAACGGCACTGGTACCGACGAGATCGGCGGCAACGATGTCCGCAAGAACCTGGTCAAGCAGTTCAACGAACTGCGCGACCAGCTCGACAAGTTCGCCGACGACGCCTCGTTCAACGGCATCAACCTGCTCCGTGGCGACAAGCTGAAGCTGACCTTCAACGAAACCGGGACCTCGACGATCGAGATCCAGGCGAAGGACAAGAACGGCACCGCTACCGCGATCAACAACACCTCGCTGGGGATCGATGCGGTTGCCGACGCCGACTTCGACTCGGACGCCACGCTCGACACCAAGCTCGATGCGCTGAAGTCCTCTCTCGACAGCCTGCGGTCGCAGTCGTCGACTTTCGGTTCCAACCTCTCCGTGGTTGAAAACCGCCAGGACTTCACCAAGAACATGATCAACACCCTCGAAACCGGTGCAGCCAATCTGACTTTGGCCGACACCAACGAGGAAGCGGCGAACCTCCTCGCCCTGCAGACCCGTCAGCAGCTGTCCTCGACGGCTCTGTCGATGGCCTCGCAGGCCGACCAGGCGGTCCTCCGTCTGTTCTAAGCCAGAAGGCTTTGTTGGTCGAATTCGAAGGCGGGCTCCGGCCCGCCTTCATCTTTTCTCGCCCCTCCCCTGCGCGCCAAAAAAGCAGCGCTTTCGTTCCGCCAAATGCGCATAATGCGCAACACGGAATCACGAGGGGCCGCCCATGTCCTTGAAAGTCGAACTGAAACCCGGCGAGAAGCTGCTGATCGGCAATTGCGTCGTCACCAATTCCGACCAGCGCACCCGGCTGTTCATCGACGGCAAGGCACCGATTCTGCGCGAGAAGGACATCCTGACGCCGGAGACGGCCGACAGCCCCGCCAAGCGCATCTATTTTGCCGTCCAGCTCATGTACATCGATGAGGACGTGGAGCGGCTTCGTCGGGATTATTTCAAGCTTATCAATGACTTGGTGACAGCGGCACCGTCCACCACCCCGATTGTGGACGAAATCAATAACGAGATATTAACCGGCGAATTGTACAAAGCTCTCAAGGCTGCAAAGAAGCTGATCCAGTACGAGCAGGAACTCCTCGCCAATGCAACATAGTGCGGCGCATGCCTACCAGCAGGTGGGCAAGCAGACAGTCAGCCCTCGCCTTCTTGAGGCCAATCTCCTCTCCCGCGCCGCCGCCCAGTTGCAGATCGTCCGAGACGATTGGGACAGCAAACAACACGAGTTGCGCGAGGCCCTGCTGTTCAACCGCAAGCTCTGGAACATCTTCCTGACTTCGGTCACCGGCGAGCAGAGCCAGTTGCCCGACAAGCTGCGCGAGAACATCGCCAATCTCGGCCTCTTCGTCATGAAGCAGACGATCTCGATGATCGATAACCCGGTGCCGCAAAAGCTCGACTCGTTGATCAACATCAACCGCGAGCTCGCCGCCGGCCTCCGCGCCGCCAAAGAATAAGCCGGCCACACCGCCGAAACGACAAAGCCCCCGTTGCCGGGGGCTTTTTGCTTTCTGGACCAACCGTTTTGGCGGCTCTACTTGAGGTAGTTCACCAGCGCCAGTTGGCTGAGCAGCGCGGTGGTTTGGTAGCTGGCCTCGAGGCGGGTTTTGAGGGCAAGGATCTCCATGGCTACCACTTCGGTCGGCGCTTCCTCGATGTCCTGCAGCATGTTGTTGAGCTGCGCCTTGTGCGCCGTGTGGCGCTCGGCGACAGTGCCGGTGGTGGATTTCGCCAGCCCGAGTTCCACCGCAATCATCTCGATCGAGCCCTGCCGGTCCGACGCCTGGTCGGCCAGCATGCGGTTGTTGCGATCGGTCATCGCGTTGTAGCGATCGGTGGACGTGCTGTCGCTGCTCGGGAAGCTCTGTATGGCCATGGTGCCGAGGGCACGCACCAGGTTGACCAGACCCTTCTCGTTGCCTTCGACACCGTAGGAGACGACGGCACCCTCGCCGACACGCGCGGTGACCGAGCGGCGGGCCTCCACACTGTCCGTACTCGTAGCCCCCTTGTACCAGAGCACGGTGTCTGCTGCGTTGCCGGCGACCAGGGAGGTGGCATTCTGCAGCTGGGTAATGTCGTTGCGGTTGGCGACATCGATACGCATCGCCTGCTCGCCCTGGCCGAAAAAGAAGTTGTTGGCGGCCTCATAGGCGGAGGCAGTGACCATCTTGCCCTCGGCCAGCTTCTGGATGGCGAGGTTCAATGAAGCAGCGAAGTTGGCCGCAGTCGTGTCGGCATCGGCGCCGATCTGGAAGCTGTCGGCGTCGTTGGGGTCGGTCGACGCGGTCAGCGTAACGCTCTCCTCGGTGCCGTCGGGCAGCTTGAAGGTGAAGTTCACCGTTTCGCCTGCGACGGGCAGAGTGGCGCCAAAGGTCACGTCCAGCGCGCGCGGCGTCGCCGGTACGGGATCGCCTTGGGACCACGCCGGCGGACTGGTGACCGTGATGTTGGAGCTGCCGGTGACGGTCGAGAGCTTGATGCCGAACGGCATATCCGCCAGGCCACCTTCCGCCAGCGTTACCACGTTGGCCGCCGTGGTGACGCCAAGCCGCCCCATATTGC
>DATCRS010000365.1:0-15675 GCA_036568845.1 Devosia sp.
GCTGGGAGGGCCTCGGCATCATCCGGCGCCGCCGCGGCGACGGCACCTATCTCACCGCCCGGGTGCAGACCTCGCGCGGGCTGGTGCCCACCATGGTGCGGCTCGAGGGCGAGGCACTGCTGCGGCTGATCGAGGTCCGCCGGGCGCTGGAGAACGACGTGGTGCGCAAGGCGACCATCCACGCCACGCCGGCCCAGCGGACCGAAATCTCGCGCCTCTGCGACCTGCTGCTGGTCGAAGTCAACGCCGGCCGCCCGTGGCGCAAGGCCGATCACGCCTTTCACGGCGCCATCTACGATGCCTCGGGCAACCCGATGTTCGGCCAGATCCTGCAGCGGCTCGACCATGCATTGGAGCGGTCGGCCGAATCCCCCTTCGGCCGCGACGAGTTCGGCCTCGATTCCTTCCCGCCGCATCGCGAGCTCGCCGATGCCATCGTCGCTGCCGACCCGGCCCGCGCCGTCGCCGCTATCGACACCATCCTCGACATCGTCGAAGCCGACGTCCGTGCCATCATCACCCCAGACGCCGAATAGCGCGCGGCCGGATGGCCGAAAACGAGCTGACCTGCCGGGCGATGGACACCTCGGTGGGCAGCCGTTCCATCGAACTCGCGCCATAGAAGCCGTGACAGACCTCTGTGCGTTCGAGCACATAGGCGGCGTCCTGCGGCATCGAGATCGGTCCGCCGTGACAGAGGACGATGACGTCGTCTCGCATCGAGCGAGCGGCGGCGGACCACTCGTCGATTTTTCCTATGCAATCATCAAGGGTTAGTGCGGTTTCAGCGCCTATGGAGCCGCCGGTGGTGAGGCCAAGATGGCAGACGATGATGTCTGCTCCAGCCTTCGCCATGGCCCTGGCGTCCTCCACTGAGAACACGTAAGGCGTTGTGAGCATGTCTTTTTTTGATGCGCGCTCGATCATCTCGACTTCCAACGCGTAGCTCATGCCGGTTTCTTCGAGATTGGCCCGGAAGGTGCCGTCGATGAGGCCGACGGTGGGGAAGTTCTGCACGCCGGCGAAGCCGAGCGACTTCAGCTCGTCGAGAAATTTGTCAGCAATCATAAAGGGATCGGTGCCGTTGACACCGGCAAGCACCGGCGTGTGCTTGACCACCGGGAGGACTTCGCGGGCCATTTCGACGACGATGTCATTGGCGTTGCCATAGGCCATGAGGCCGGCGAGCGAGCCGCGGCCCGCCATCCGATACCGGCCGGAATTGTATATGACGATCAAGTCGATACCGCCCACTTCCTCGGCCTTGGCGGAGAGGCCGGTGCCAGCGCCGCCACCGATGATCGGCACGCCCGCGGCGACCTTCTGTTGCAGCTTTTGGAGGATTTCTGCACGTGAAAGTCTGCTCATGTTGTGGTCCTTAGTGTGAGCGTAGATCATGAAAGTTCAGCACGAGAGCATCGGCGAATGCGTGGTCGTTGATGTGGAGGTCGAGCTCGACCAATTTCCGGTTGGGGGCGTCTCGCCAACCTGAACGGATCGCGTCGAAGAGGGCGGCGTCAGCCTCGGGGTCGTGGAACGACTGACCTGGTGCGTCGATGGCGGAGACGCCACGGAGCGGCAGCAGGAAGCGGACGGGTCCTTCCATCCGGTTCAAGCGCGAGACGATGAACTCACCCACCTGCCGGTTCTCGTCCGGCGTGGTACGCATCAGGGTAACCTGCGCATTGTGGACGTGGAACTTGCGGCCGTCGAACTTCGCCGGAACGGTATCGCGTGCACCGAAATTGACCATGTCGCAGGCGCCGACCGAACCGACATAGGGAAGCTTTGTCCGGATGATCGAGCCGAACCGGTCATCTGTGGCCGGGAAGACGCCGCCGACGAGGAGGTCGGGGACCTCGGTCGTCGTGACATCGATGAGCCCGGCAACGAGCCCCGAGTCGGCGAGCTTTTCCATCGACTGCCCGCCGGTGCCGGTGGCGTGGAAGATGTAGACCTCGTGCCTCTCTTCCATCGCTTGGCGAACCATGGTGACGCAAGCGGTGGTGACGCCGAACATCGACATGCCCAGGCCCGGCTTGTCGGCCGCAGCAACGGGCGGCGTGTTGAGCGCCATGCCGGCCGCGGCATGGGCGGCGTTGCCGATGACCTTGCGCGAGATGGCGTTGAGCCCGGCGACATCGACCACCGAATAGATCATCGCGAGGTCGTTCGGCCCGACATAGGGCGCGGTGTTGCCGGAGGCGACGGTCGAGACCATCAGCTTGGGCGTGCCGATGGGTAGGGTGCGCATCGCTTCGGAGACCAGCGCCGTGTTGCCCGAGCCACCGAGGCCGAGCACGGCACCGACATCCTTTCGGGTGGCGAGGAAGGCGCCGAGCGCCTTGGCCATGGCCGTAACCGCCCGACCACGATCGTTGAGGCCGAGTACGGCGGTGACGCCATCCGGGTGATGGGCGGCGACGCTCATGGCGCTGACGTCCGCCCCCTCGCCCACGCCCTGCGTGCCGACATCGACCAGCACCGCTTCGGCCCCAGCCGCGCGCACCCGCTCGGCAGCGTAGCGCAGTTCCGGCCCCTTCGTGTCCATGGTTCCCACTACATAGACCTTCCCCATCGCGTCCCCTCCTCACCTGATAGGTATGCAAAACGCATATCTTGCATTTTCCATCTTGTATACTCATCAAAAGATTGTATGCAATTGGGCATCGCAGCAGACGGACCGACGATGAACGCCACCCGCCACCTCACCCTTCGCGAACGCATTTACGAGGAGATCGTCCGCATGATCGTCTCGGGCGAGCTGCCCTCTGGCGCGCCGCTCGACGAGAAAGCGTTGACCGAAAAACTGCAGGTGAGCCGCACCCCATTCCGAGAGGCACTCGGGACGCTGGCCAAGGAAGGTCTCATCGAGATCAAGCCGTATCGGGGCTTTTTCGTGCGCTCGTTCTCGCGCAAGGAGACCGAGGACCTCTACGAGTTGCGCAAGACACTCGAATGCATGGCGGTCGAGCTCGCCGTCCCCAACATGAGCGACAAGCACATCGCCAGGTTCGAACAACTGCTCGACGAGGCGGTGGCGGCGCTGAAGCGCGGCGACATGGAAACCTATGGCGCGCGCGACCGATCGTTCCACGAGACCATCGCCGAGCTTTCGGGCAATGCCGCCCTGATCGAAACGCTCAACCGCCTGGCCCTGCAGGTGCAGGTGGGCCGAACCATCGCCAACGAGAGCAAGGACTTCGCCAAACGCGCCGCCACCGAGCGCGACGACATCCTCGCCGCCTTCCGCAGCCGCGACATCAAGAAGGCTTCCGCCCTGATGCACGCCCACATTTCCGATGTTCAGCGCGCCGTTCTCGAGCGGTTCGCTGAGGATACCCCGGCTAGCAAGAGATAGCCGGTCACTGCCGCATCCCGCGGCGCAACCGACGATGCCGGCAAACGGCACGCCCTAGGAGGAGACGACAATGTTGAGAAGGACGATACTCGCCTCGGCGCTCGCCGCCCTGGCCGCCGCAGGCGCGCTCGGGACTGTGACCGCGGCGCAGGCGCAGACACTGGTGATGTGGGGGCCTGAGCAGATCACCGAGCCGCTGGTGGCCGAGCTCTGGAACGGGCTCAAGGCCGAATTCGAAGCGGCCAATCCCGGCGTCACGGTGGAGTTCATGCCGCCGACCGGCACGATTTCGAACGGCGCGGTGCAATCGGCCATTCAGTCCAATGCCGGGCCGGATGTGATCCTCACCAATTCGGGCCTCGCCCGCGTCACCACCGTGGTCGACGCCAAGCTCGTGGCGCCGCTCACCGCGGCTTACACCGAGCGCGGCTGGGACAAGCAGCTCTACCCCTGGCTCTATGCCATGTTGCAGGGCCAGCGCGGCGGTGAAATCTATGAAGTCCCGGACGGGCTCGACGCGCTCGGCATCTGGTATCACAAGGACATGTTCGCTGAGCACGGCTGGACCATGCCGACGAGCTATGCCCAGTTCCAGGAACTGATGGGGAAGATCAAGGAAGCGGGCATCATGCCGATCGCTATCGGCCCGCGCACCGCCGGCAGCGCCGGCCACCTTTTCGGCAACATGCTGCAATCGGCAAGCGGTCCGGAGAATGTCAGCAAGGCCTTGAAGGGTGAGCTGCCTTGGACCGATCCGGCCATGCTGCCCGGCGCCGTGCGCCTGCGTGAACTGGTCGACAAGGGCTACATCGACAAGGAGATGGCGGCGCTCGACCTCGACGGCGCTGCCCGGCTCTGGTTCAACAAACGCGCTGCGATGTTCGTCGCCGGTCCGTGGTTCACCGCCAATGCCCGCAAGGCGGAGTACGACCTCGGCAATGCTGCCTTCGCCCCCATGCCGTCCGACCTGGGGCCGGGCATGCCGACGGGCGGCATTGGCTGGAGCTGGATGATCCCCACCAACTCCAAGCAGCCCGAGCTCGCCATGAAGTGGATCGACTTCATCCTCTCCGATGCGGTGATGAAGAAGCGCGCCGAGAGCACGGCCAGCACCATGCTCTATCCGCGCCAGCTGACCGATGTGGTTCCGCCGACGCCGATCCTGGGCGAGATCTTCGCGGCAGCCGCCAATGGCGTCGGGTACAACCCGAGCGTCTACCTGCCGGCCAGCGTCGTCGACACCTACTTCCAGGTGATCCAGGGCATCATCAGTGCCCAGATCACTGGCGAGGAAGGCATGGCGCAGATCGAAGCCAAGATGGCCGAAACGCGGTAATCTGCCGCCGAGGCTCAGCTCCACGGGCTCGGCTCCTTCGCCCTTCTCCCCTTGTGGGAGAAGGTGCCCGATGGGCGGATGAGGGGTATCTCTCCGCGAATCTTCCGCCCACCGCTTTCGCTCCGGTCGTGCGACGCTGCGCGCCGCACACCCCTCATCCGGCGCTCCGCGCCACCTTCTCCCACAAGGGGAGAAGGGAGTCCCGACTGAGAACTCGATGGCTACCCGACTGACAACCACTGCGGTCAGAGCGACTGTCGCACCACCACAGGTTGCGAAACCACTGCGACCTGCGCAACCGGCTGGCGAGCTCAAGCCCGCCATTCCGCTGCTGCTGCCGGCTTTGGCGATCTACGGCATCTTCAGCCTGGCCCCGATCGGCTTTACCCTCTGGCTGAGCTTTACCAATTCACGCGGCCTCAATACCGAGGCGAGCTTCGTCGGGCTCGACAACTACCTCCGCGCTTCTGCCGACCCGATCGTCTGGCTGAGCCTTGTCCATACCTTCCAGTGGCTCGCCGGCCACCTAGTGATGGCCGGCGGACTTGGGCTGGTGCTGGCGCTGGCGATCAGCCGCCTGAAGATCACGCACGTCTTCTTCCGCACCGCCTTCTTCCTGCCGCACCTGGTGTCGCTGGCGGTGGTCGGCGTCGTCTGGGCCAATATCTACGACCCCTTCTACGGCCTTTTGAATACCGGGTTGGAAGCCATCGGTCTGGGGAGCCTTACCCAGGGCTGGCTTTCCGATCCGCTGCTGGTGCTGTTCTCGGTGAACCTCGCCAGCTCCTGGCAGGGCTTTGGCCTCTACATGCTGCTCTTCATCGCCGGACTGCAGAACATCGATCACTCGCTCTACGAGGCGGCCGAGATCGACGGGGCAAACGGCTGGCAGCAGCTCTGGCACGTCACGCTGCCAGGCCTCGCCGAGGTCATGACCTTCGTGGTGTCGCTCTGCCTCATTAACGGGCTGAAGGGCTTCGCCACCGTCTTCGTGATGACGGATGGCGGGCCGTTCTACCAGAGCGAGCTCATCACCACCTACATCTATCGGCTGGCCTTCTCGGCGCAGGATCATGGCCTCGCCGCAGTGCTCTGCGTGGTGCTGAGCGCCCTTGCCATCGGCATCACCGTTGCCTTCAACCGCTGGCGCAGGGGGCAGGCGAAATGAGCCGCCGCAAGACCGAATGGCCGCTGGCCCTTGCTCTCGTTCCAGCGTTCGCGCTGGTGCTGGGGCCCTTTCTCTGGCTGCTGGTCTCGAGCCTCAAGACCGAGGCGGAGATCGGCCAGGCCAACCCGTTCTCCCTACCCGCCGAACTCATGTGGCAGAACTATGCGGATGCCTGGCAGATCGGCGGCTTCGGCGCGCTGCTGCTCAATAGCCTCCTCAATCTGGTGGGCGTCGTGGTGCTGACGCTCCTGGTCTGCGCGCCGGCCGGATACGCCTTCGCCAAGATCCGCTTCCCAGGCAAGGAATGGGTGTTCTACCTCTTGATCCTGGGGCTCACGATCCCCATCCAGGCGATCGTCATTCCGCTCTACCAGGTGCTGTTCAACCTGGGACTGATCAACTCGCTCGCCGGCATCACGCTGGCGCAGGTGAGCAATGGCATTCCCTTCGGCATCTTCCTGATGCGGAGCTTCTTTGCCGGCGTACCGGACGAGCTGGTGGAAGCGGCGAGGATCGATGGGGCGAGCCATTTCCAGATTCTCCGCAAGGTGATGCTGCCGCTCGCGAGCCCTGCATTGCAGGCGCTGGTGATCATCTCGGCCCTCTCGACCTGGAACGATTTCTTCCTGCCGCTGGTGGTGCTGATCAGTCCCAACGTCCAGACGCTGCCGCTGGGGCTGGTGCGCTTCGCCTCGACCTATTCCACCGACTTCCGGCTCGTTTTTTCGGGCACGGTGATCACCTTCCTGCCGGTGATCCTGCTCTACATCCTCACCCAGAGGCGCTTCACCGAAGGCCTCACGCAAGGCGCACTGAAAGGCTAGTCATGCCGCACCATGTCCAGCGGGAGATCCGCTACAACTTCGAGTACGAGCGGCGGCTCAAGGCTTGCTTCATCGGCGCCGGCGGCCATGCCTACCGCAACGTCTATCCCACTTTCCGCTACGCGCCGGTCGATCTTGCGGCGATCTGCGACCTGTCGGTGGAACGGGCCGAAGGGTTCGCAAAAGTGTTCGGCGCCGAGCGCACCTACACCGACCACAGGGCGATGCTGGCGTCCGAGAAGCCGGACGTGGTCTTCATCGTCACCAACTATACCGAGGACGGGCATGTGCGGGCGACAGCGCTCGCCAAGGATTGCGTCGAGGCCGGCGCGCATGTCTGGATGGAAAAGCCCACGGCGGCGAGCCGCGCCGAAGTCGAGGACCTGATCGCAGTCTCGGCTCGCACCGGCAGGCAGATCATGACGGGTTTGAAGAAGACCTTCTTCCCTGCCATCGAAAAGCTCAAGGACATCATGTCGGCGCCGGAGTTCGGCCGGCTCACCTCGCTTGTCGTGCGCTATCCGCAAGGGCTGCCAGAACCGGACAAGCGCCGCGATCTCGTCGCCATGCAACACTTCATCGATCACATCTACCACCCGGGCGCCCTGCTCAACTACCTCGGCGGCACCATCGAGCGCGCCAGCTTCGAATGGGAGCCGGTGAACGGCGCGAGCATTACCAGCCTGCGTTTCACCTCGGGTGCCGTGGGTGCGCTGCACATGACCGCCGGGCAAAGCTGGGCCGGGCCGCTCGAGCGGGTCGAGGCCATCGGCGAGGGCAGCCACGCGGTGGTGGAGAATGGGGTGAAACTGACCCACTACCGCAATGCGGCGCTGCCAAGCTACGGACGGGCGGCGAGCTGGATCCAGCCCGAGGAGAGCGCCACCCTGCTCTACGAGCCGGAGTTCTCGCTCGGCCAGCTCTACAACAACAACATGTTCACGCTGGGCTACGTGCCCGAGGTGCTGCACTTCTGCGAGGCCGTGATGGAAAGCCGCCCCATCACCAAGGGCACGCTCGAGACCGCGCTCGAGATCATGAAGCTTTACGATTTCTACGCCACGACGCCGCATGGCGTCACGGCCGCCATCTGACCGCCAGGAGCCAGCATCACATGACCATCGAGACCTTCGTATCCCGCGCCAAGGACGGCGAGAGGGTGAAGACGGGCTGGGGCGAGCTCAACTGGAAAATCATGGGCACCAACATGCCGGGCGCCGAGATGACCTTCGGCACCTGCCACATCAACCCGGGCGAGCGGAACCCGCTGCACTCGCATCCCAACTGCGAGGAGTTCCTCTACATCGTCTCCGGCTCGTGCGAGCACAAGCTGGGCGAGGAGACGGTGATGATGGGCCCCGGCGACGTCATCCGCATCCCCCGCAATATCCGCCACTGGGCTCGCGCGGTGGGCGACCAGCCGGTCTTTGCGCTGATCATGTTCTCCTCGGGCACCCGCACCGCGGTCGATCACGAAGGCGGCGGGATCGCCTGACGCCCTGCCTCAGGACGCGATCTCGATCACGCCCTTGATGAGCCCGTTCTTGTCGGTGGCCCAGGCGGGCAGATCCGTTGCCGCGTGGGGGAGCGTCGTCCGGTGGGTGATCAGCCGCTCGATCGGAATCTGCCCGGACCGAATGGCATCCATCACCAGCCGGAAGTCGGCATTGGTGGCATTGCGGCTGCCGAGGAGGGACATCTCCTTTTTGTGGAAGTCGGGGTCCTCGAAGCCGATATGGTCCTTGACCACACTGACGAGCACATAGGTCCCCCCATGGGTGACGAAGTCGAAGCCGCGTTGCATCGAGGTGGCGTTGCCGGTGGCGTCGAAGACGAGATCGAACCCCTCGCCATCGGTCAGCGCCGCGACCTGCTCCTGTGCGCCGTCGCCGGCCCGGACCGTGGTCGCGCCGACGATCTCTCCTGCCACTTTCAAACGCGCGTCGTCGATGTCCATCATGGTGACGGCAACGCCGGAGACGGACGCGAACAGCGCCACCCCCAGCCCGATGGGACCGGCGCCGATGACCAGCCCTCGCTGCCCCGATGTTCCGCCCGAACGATTGACCGCATGCGCGCCGATGGAGAGGAACTCGACCGTTGCGCAGGCGTCGACACTGAGGCCCGGGGCATGCACCAGGTTGCGCACGGGCAGCACCAGTTCCGAGGTCATGCCGCCGTCCTGATGCACACCTAGAACTGAGATGCGGACACAGCAGTTCGGCTTGCCGACCCGGCAGGCAACGCAGGTGCCACACGAGAGGTATGGATTGACGACGCACACCTCGCCCTGCTCGAAGCCGGAGCCGTCGGGGGCCTCCACGACCTCCACGGCCAGCTCGTGGCCCATGACCCTGGGATATTGCAAGAACGGATGCTTGCCCTCGTAGATGTGGTAGTCCGTGCCGCAGATGCCGACCGTGAGTGGCCGCACCAAAGCGTCACCAGGCCCGCGAAGCGGTGCGGCTCGGCGCTGGAGCTCGAGCACGCCAGGGCTGCTGCAGACAAGGGCTTCCATGGCAAATTTCGACCTGTTGATATGTCGCAAGAAGTTGAGGGTCGGGCTTGGGAGAAGACCCGACCCCCTCCGCGTCACTGGAACTGGGACATGGTGTCCTTGGTCACCAGTGCTGCTCCCGAGTCGATGAGGGTTGGAACCTTCTCGCCTCGGATTGCCTTGACCAACGCGTCGACGCCGAGTTCCGCCATCTTGGTGGGGAATTGCGCGACCGTTGCATCCTCGATGCCGGCCTCCAGGGCCTCGGCCTCACCGCAGCAGAAATCGAAGCCGACGAGCACGATGGCGTCGTTGGCGATGCCTGCCGTCTTGATGGCCTGAGCGGCACCCGCGGCCGGCGGGCCGCAGGCTGCATAGATGGCCTTGAGGTCGGAATTGGCGGTGAGGAGATCCTGGGCGACGTTGAGCCCAAGCTCCTCGGTGCAATTCGTCCCTCCGCGCCCGACGATATTCACATCGACGCCCTTGAGGCCCTCGAGCATGCCGTTGACCCGGTCATCAAGAGCGGGGACGCCGGGGACTCCCTCCAAAATCCCCAGCGTATCCCCGCTCTTGAGCACCGACTTCAGATACTCGCCGGCGATCTTGCCGGCGGCATAGTTGTCGGTGGTTGCCAAGGCCGTGCGTCCTTCCCAATCGGGAATGTTGTTGTCCATAAGGACAACCTTGACGCCGGCCGCGATTGCCTTGTCGAGCGCCGGTGCGACTGTCGGGTCGACCGGTGTGAGAGCGATGCCCTGCACCCCCTGGGCCACCATCGACTCGATCTGCGCGATCTGACCCTCGATATCGGTAGCCGAAGTGCCCTGGCCGAAGATGATCTCCACCCCCGGATTGGCCGCGGCATAGGCCTTCGCCGCGTCTTCCATGGTGGCGAAGAACGGCACCGGGAACTTGGTGATGAACCCGATCTTGACGCTGTCTGCAGCCATGGCGGGTCCGGCAGTCGCAAGGGCGAGCGCTAGCCCTCCCAACAGTAGTCTGATCTTCATTGGTCTTCCTCCCTGTTCGAACCGCATCGGTTGAAGCGGCTCCTCCCTCGGCTCTCCTCAGAGCCGATCCCTCAGGTTTCCGCCCCGACGATGAGCGAAACCAATTCCTGCTGGTTGGCCCGGCTGGGCTTGAGCTCCCCGACCTTGCGGCCCTGGCGCAGCACCACTGCGCGGTCGGCGAGTTCGACGACGTGTTCCATGTTGTGGGTGATGAGGATCACCGCGTTGCCCTCGGCGCGAAGCCGCGCGATGAGGTCGAGGACCTTGCGCGCCTCCCGCAGCCCGAGGGCGGCGGTGGGCTCGTCGAGCATCACGAGCTTCCTCGAAAACACCGTTGCTCGCGCCACGGCAATTGCCTGGCGCTGACCGCCGGACATGAGCGCCACCGGAGCATCGAACTTCGGCAACCGGACCTTCAGCCGGTCGATCACGGCTGCCGCCTGCTGATCCATGGCTCGGCGCCGGAGCAGGCGCAGCCCGCGCGGCAGCCACTGTGGATAGGAGAGCTCGCGACCGCAGTAGAAGTTCTGCGCCGGGGTGAGATTGTCGAAGAGCGCCAGGTCCTGATAGACAGTCTCGATGCCCGCCTCCCGTGCCGCGGCCGGGCTGTGCAGCCGCGTGGCGTGGCCATCGAGCAGGATCTCGCCGCCGTCGAGAGCGTGGACCCCGCTGATGCATTTCACCAGGGTCGACTTGCCGGCGCCATTGTCGCCCAGGAGCGCCAGGACCTCGCCGCGGTGTGCCTCGAGGCTTACGCCCTGCAGCGCGCGAACGGCGCCGAACTGCTTTTCCGCGTTGCGGACGACCAGGACCGGCGAGGCTGCGGCAGCCGTCATTGCCCCCTCCCCGACTGCAGCACCCGGACCCGCGCCTCGAGATGGTTGCGGAGGACATCGGCTTCAACGGCGAGGACGATGATCGCGCCGATGGCGATCATCTGGAAGAAGACGTCGACATTGAGCAGGTTGAGTGCGTTGCGGATCACGCCGATCATCACCGCTCCCACCAGCGCATGCCCGATATGGCCGCGACCGCCGAGAAAGCTGGCGCCGCCGATGATCACCGCGGCGATGGTGTCCAATTCGAGCAGGTTGCCATAGAGCGGGGAACTTGCCTCGGTTCGGCCCGCAAGGACGATGGCGCCGACGCCGGCGCAGAAGCCCGAGATCACATAGACCGAGACCAGCACCCACTTGACCGGGATGCCCATCTGCACCGCCGCTTCGGGCTTGCCGCCCACTGCATAGATCCAGCGGCCCCAGACCATCGCGCGCGCCATGAACAGTGCCGCGGCGGCCACGCCGAAGACGACGAAGAACGAATTGGGAATGCCCAGCGTCGTACCGCCGCCGACCGCCGCGATAGCCTCGGGCATGCCGCGCATGGTCGTGTGGCCGATGGCCAGCTCCAGCGCGAGGCCGCGCGCGATGCTGAGCGTCGCAAGGGTGATGATGAAGGGATGCGGTAAGCGGCCGAAGACATAGACGAGCCCGTTCACAGCACCTACCGCCATGCCGGTCAGCAGCATGACCGCCATCACCAGCAGCGCAGAGTCGGCCATGCGATAGGCGAGGCCGCCAACCACCGTCGCCAGCGCCAGGTTCGCGCCGACCGAGAGGTCGATGCCGCGGGTGAGGATCACCAGGTGCTGGCCGATCGCCACGATGGCGATGACGGCAGTCTGCGCCAGGATGTTTCCGATATTGATCGGCTTGAGGAAGTTCGGCGTAACCAGGCTGACGATGACGATCAGCACAAGAAGGATCAGTGACGGCCCGAAGCTCAGGACGCGGAGTCCGATGACGACCCAGGGCGCGCGATCGTCGTAGGTACGTACCTCAACGGCAGTCGTACTGGTAGCGTCTCCCCCTCCGGACTCGGCCACAGTCATCCCTCCTGTATCTTATGTACAAAAAACGCTCGTGCATTATCCGTCAAACTGTTTTTTATAGATTATTGTACAGTGGAGAGGGGCGCGATGAAGACGGACACGGTGTTCAAGCGGGCGTTCAACGATGCTTTGCATGTTGTTGCGGAGTTGCGCGATGGTGACCCCATTCCGCCAGAAACCATTCTCGCCGCCAGGCTGGGCGTGAGCCGCACGACGGTGCGCAAGGTGTTGGCCGAACTCGACGATCAGGGTCTGATTTCAGGCGCCGGACGCACCCGCTCTGCGCGGCTCTCCGGCCGTGCCCTCGCTCCGTTTCCCGAAGCCGAGACCGTCCCCGCCGCGGTTCAGGTGGAAAAGCAGTTCATGGAATGGATGCTCCGCGGCGACGCCAAGCCCGGATCGGTCATCAACGAGCTCGACCTTGCCCGGCAGTTCCGCGTCGCCACGACGGTGATCCGCGAGTTTCTCCACGGCTTCCATCGCTTCGGTCTCATCGAGCGACGCCCGAGCGGCGGCTGGGTGCTGCAAGGCTTCACCGCCGGCTTCGCGCTCGAGCTGTTCGAGATCCGCGAGATGTTCGAACTGCGCTCGGCAAAGGTCTTTGCCACCATGCCTGAAACCTCGCCTTTGTGGCAGGACCTGAGGAGGTTGCGCGAGGAACACATCGCCCTTCTCGGCGACATCGATGCGCGGTTCCACGACTTCTCGAGCCTCGACAGCCGCTTCCACCGGCTGGTGATCACCGCCTCCCCGAACCGCTTCATCGATGGCTTCTACGAGATCATCACCCTCATCTTCCACTATCACTATCAATGGAACAAAAGGGACGAGCGCGAGCGCAACGAAGTCGCCATTCGCGAGCACCTCGACTACATCGACGCACTGTTCAGCCGGTCTGAAGCGCAAATCGACAACATCTGCCGCCTTCACCTGGCCTCGGCCAAGCAGACGCTGATCCGCTCGACCGCACCAAGCGGATCGGCCTGAGGCCAAGCCGGCAGAACGAAGCGCGCCGAAAATGGCGCGCGCGGCCCGACCGTCGAACCAGGCACGGATCAAGTGGAGCGAGCGTTATCGATGTGCTCGCACAACACCCGGTATGACGGCCGCACTCATGGCGACCCCCGGCCAGACCATTGGCGCATCCTGGCCTTGGCTGTTCTCGAGGAAGCGTGAGCGCGGCATCCGGGGCCGGACGACCGCATGCGATCCGACCGCAGGGCTCACCCGCCAAGGCGCGATACCAGCGCGGACCGCTTTTGGCATCGGACTGGAGATGGCCCGATCCTTCGTTACCCGAGGTGCGAGGTAATGGCAGGCAGAGCCGGCCCTTAGGGCACAATCGCTTGGATTATTGATCGATTCATGCGGGATCGCCGCCGCTCCAGCGGCTATGGTCCTGCTCGGCGGCCTCGATCGATTTACCGTTGATGATGCGGCTGGTTATGGCCAATGCGACGGCGCGCATGCGGCTGTTGTACACGGCGGTGTGACCATCCAGTGTCGGTCCCTCTATCAGCCCGAGCTTGGCGTAAAGCTGTTGCAGCCGGCCCTGCACGCTGCGCAGCGAGATGCCCCGACGATGGGCGATGGCCTGGTCGGTCAATCCAATGGCTATGTCGAGCAGAACCTCGTATTCGGCCTCTGACAGACCGCTCGTCTGGTTGGCGTTGCGCTGCTGCACACCACGGATTTCCTGGTCGACGATGTTCTGTCCATCAACGAACACGCAGTGCATCGAGCGCCCGAGACGCTGCTTTGACGCGGTCTTGAGCAGGTAGCCATAAGGGGTCGAATGCGGCACGATCTTGGTGATGCCGCGCACGTAGGCTTCGTCGGCATAGTTGGACCAGAACAGGATCGGCACGGCAGGTCTTTGCGCCCAGATGGCCCGCGCCGCCTGTACGCCCGTTTTGTGTGGCAACTGCAGGTCCATCACCACGCCAGAGAGCGCGTGCTGTTCGGCAAGCTGCATGGCCTGCTCGCCATCGGTCGCTTCCAGGACTCTGTCGCATGTCACGCCACAGGTGCTGATGACTTCACGCAGAAAGTTGCGGTGCAGGGGGTCGTCCTCAACGATGAGGTAAGTGCTCACGATACCGGACTCTCGGACGCTGGTTGGGGAACGGGGAGCTGGAATTCGAGCCGCGTGCCACGGCCCCCATTGCCAGGTCCGGCGGTCATTTCCGCCATGATCAGCGAGGCGCGCGTGCGGATGTTGTCCAGGCCGCCGCTGCGCCGCCCGTGCGCGGACCGCAGACCGGTGCCGTCATCCTCCACCGCAATGAGTCCGCGACCATCGGCTTCGTTGATCTCGACGACGATGACGCTTGCACTGGCGTGGCGTACCGCGTTGTTGATCGCCTCTTGCACGATGCGATAGAGCGCCACCTGGGTATTGGGCGGCAAGGCCTCTATTCCGGCCGATCGATGGTCCCGCAACTCGTAGCGCAGCGCCGTCGGCGGGCTACCGAGACTGCGTTCCAGATGCGCCTCCACGGCCTGGACGAAGCCGAAGAAGTGCAGCACGCTGGGTTTGGCATTGTCGATGAGCACGCGGAGCTCGCGGATGCAGTGCTCGATTTCCTCGACCAGCGGATCGAGCTCACGGCCCCTGAGGCTAACGCGGCTGGAAAAGCGCTTGAGGCTGCGCAGAATGCGCGACAGGTCGGCCAGCGTCTGATCGTGCAAATCCATGCCGATGGCCTGGCGTGCTGCCTCCAGTTCCTCGGTCAGGTGCAGCGCACCAATCCGCAGGCCTTCCGCCCGAGCCTCGACTTCCACCTGCTGCAGTTCGCTCTTCTTGCGCAATTCGCTCTGGTGCAGAGCGAAGAAATAGGGGGAGAGGATGTCGGCCACGATGCGGGCCTGGGCCACATCGGCGGGCTTGTATGTGCCCTTTTCCTGGGTGGAGAAGGACAGCGCGCCTAGCACACGCCCTTCCACCTTGAGCGGTACGTGCAGCCGGCTGCGCAGGCCGGCTGCAAAGATGGCCTGCGAGAAGGCGCCCTTGAAATGAAAGCGCTGATCGTTCTGTGCATCGTCGGTGATGATATGGTCCACTTCGCCCCGGAACAGATCGCGGATCGGGCTGACCGCCACCGGTTTGGTGGCGGTCGTGGCGGCATCCCATTCGGTATGCAACCCTGTCTCATAGGCAGACACCATCAGCCCGTCAGCCGACATGATGGCGACGTCGAGATGGTCGTGCGGCAGCAGGACTCCAATTTCCGCCGACACGGCGTGTATAACGGCGCGAAAGTCCAGCTGCCCGGCAATGGCGTTCAGAATGGACAGTATCTGTGCCATATCCATTGTCTGGCGCGCCCGCTGCATCTGATCATCCCCCCGGCTATCGTCGCAGCACTTCGCTTTGTAGCGCAGATTTGCCGGAACGATTGCGGGAATCCGCAAAAATGATTCGTGGATTGCGGTTCTCCTGCCGCGCTGGACGTGAAAGCTAACCATCGGCAGGAGGAAGGTTCTGCACAGGGGGGTGGGTAGCATCATGACGGCTGGCGCGGTCACGATCTTTGACGAGCGCATGCGCGATTTGGTGCTGCCAAACGCCGCCATGGTGAAGCT
>DATCRS010000366.1:0-2935 GCA_036568845.1 Devosia sp.
CGCCGGCCCGCGACCTTGAATCCCGCAACCTCATAAAGCTTGGTCGAGATCTCGGGATCGATCTGGAACGACGTTCTGCCGGAAAGAACCGTGTGCGGCAGCTCGCTGACGCCCGGCTGGCGCACGCCGCCGTGCTTCAGCGCATAAAGGATCAGGGCCAGCTCGCGCGGCGCGGGCTTCAGGCTCGCCGGCACGTAGATGTGGTAGGCGCCGAATTTCACGCCCAGCTTCCGCATCTTGGCGCGCACGTCCTGGTCGAGGCCCTTCACGTCCTCGGCCACGGCGGACCGGGGCAGGAGGCCCAGGTGCTCGGCCAACTGGAAGGCGATACCGCGCGCGGTGCCCTCGAGATCGGCCGGCTCGGCCAGCTGCATGATGGATTCGAGCTGGGTGTTGATGGTGTGCCGGAGCCAGAGGTTCAGCCGGTCCTGCACGCGCTCGAGCTCGGGGCCGGTGAGGCTCTCGTCGGCAAGGATGATGAGCCGCGGTGCAAGCAGCTGCTCGCCTTCGGCGAGGTTGGCGACCACTTCGCCACGCCAGCGCACGGTGCCGTCCGTTGCCAGCACGAACTCCTCGTTGGGCGCACCGCTCAGCCGGTCGGCGCGCTTGGCGATCTCCGGCGCCACCACTTGGTTCGCTGCCGCGCGCAGGTTCTTCGAGTCGCCGTCGTCGGAGCGCGCGAGCGTGAAACGGAAGCCCTCGATCGAGCCGATGAGGTGACCTTCGAGGCTGACCTCGCCGCGGTCGTTAACTTCAGGCGATACCATATGCTTGTCTCTCAAGTGACGCATCAGAGCGCTGGTGCGGCGATCGACGAACCGCTGCGTGAGCCGTTCGTGCAAAGCGTCGCTCAGCCGGTCCTCGATGTCCCGCGTCTTTTCGCGCCAATGTGCCGGGTCTTCAAGCCAATTTCTGCGGTTGGCGACAAAGGTCCAGGTGCGGATCTGACGTATCCGGTTGGAGAGCGTGTCGATGTCGCCAGAAACATTGTCGCAGAAGCGTACCTGCTCGGCAATCCAGTCCGCGTCCACCCGGCCGCGCCGCATCAGGTCCACATAGACCCGGGTGATGATCTCGCCGTGCTGGGCCGGCGAAATGTCACGATAGTCGGGAATGCCGCAGCATTGCCAGAGCAGCTCGACGGCCTTTCGCGTGGTGGCCATCGCGCCGGCCTCGTTGCGGGCGAGGAACTCCAGCGCCTGCTGGTCGGTGGCGATCGGCACCCGGGTGAGCTGCTTTTTCTCCGGCGTCTTGTCGAGGCTGCGGCTCAGCGCATCGATGGACGAGAAATCTAGCTCAGCGTTGCGCCATTGCAGCACTTTGATGGACTCGAAATCGTGCGTCTCGAGCTGGACGATCAGTTCTTCGTCGAACTCGGCGGCGTGCCCCGTCACCCCGAACGTGCCGTTATGCATGTGCCGGCCGGCGCGACCGGCGATCTGGCCGAACTCCGCCGGGGTCAGCGGCCGGGTCTGGTGGCCGTCGAACTTCCGGTCGTCGGCAAAGGCGACGTGCTTGACGTCGAGGTTGAGGCCCATGCCGATCGCGTCGGTGGCAACGAGAAAGTCGACATCACCATTTTGGTACATGTCGACCTGCGCATTGCGGGTGCGGGGCGAGAGCCCGCCCATCACCACCGCGGCGCCGCCGCGCTCGCGACGGATCAGCTCGGCGATGGCGTAGACTTGGCTCGCCGAGAAGGCGACGATCGCCGTGCGCTGCGGCTGCCGCGAGATCTTCTTGCTTCCCGCATAAAGCAGTTCCGAGAACCGCGGCCGGTGGATGATCTCAGCATCCGGCAGCAGCGCACGGACGACCGGCGCCATGGTGGCGGCGCCGAGCAGCAGCGTCTCCTGCATGCCACGGGCATGGAGGATGCGGTTGGTAAAGACATGGCCGCGGTCGAAGTCGGTCGCCACCTGGATCTCGTCGACGGCTAGGCAATCGACCGGCATGTCGAGCGGCATGGCCTCGACCGTGCAAACCCAGTAGCGCGGCTGCGCCGGCACGATGCGCTCCTCGCCCGTCACCAGCGCCACATGCTGGGCGCCGATCCGGTCGACGATCTTGTGGTAGACCTCGCGCGCCAGCAGCCGCAGCGGCAGCCCGATCATGCCCGATCGGTGCGCCAGCATGCGCTCAATGGCGAAGAAGGTCTTGCCCGTATTGGTGGGGCCGAGGATCGCCTTCAGCGATCCGGAATTGGCAGCGGTCATCGGTGGCTATGTAGGGAGGACTCTGGCGCGATGCGAGTGTTTCAAGTGGGGACAGGTTTCCCGATGTTCCGGCGCCGCGCTTAAGCTTTAGCACGAAGCGCGAACAAAAGGAGACAGAATCGGCTGCGACTCGGAAATCCGCCTTTGTTCACTACAGCCTATGGTGTGCCGCGCGGTGATTCTGCCGCAAGCAAGGGCGAACTGCGAGTCGGTGGTCGAAAATATCCCCCGATGGCGTTCAGCTTCGTTGCCAAAGCCCTAATTTCGAGCCGTTGAGGGCACGAATCGCCACTTCGTGAAGCGATCGTAAACGCCTACACCGCAAAGATTTTCCGTGGGTTCACGGAGCCGCCGCCGTCGCGCAGGACTTTGCGCCCGGCCCATTGGCAATAAAGCCGTTGACCGTCCCAGGCCGGGACAGTGATTTTCTTCACCTCCCGTTAACCATCGTTTCCGCAACCCGGCGTCCGAACCCCTGATGGGGGAGTTCCGGAGGCTCCTGTCACCGCGGGTCTGTTGCCCATCGGCGAGGGGTCGCGGATCGAATGACTGATGCGACATGTAGTGGCCCGGGTTTGAACCGGCGGTGAGGCGGCTGTTTAGGTGGAGTTCATCGCCAGCACGATTGCCCCCACGCACCAGCAGTCATCCCGGCCCTTGAGCCGGGACCCATGATTCCGCACACTCGAACCCTCAGTCGCCACACCGCTGCGGCTCGC
>DATCRS010000367.1:0-11702 GCA_036568845.1 Devosia sp.
GGCGAAGCGGTCGTCGCGCGCGATCATCAACCCGACGCTCGGCAGGTAGCAGTCGGGCTGTTCGATGGGCGCCGAACGATGTGCCTCAAGCTCGGCCGCTGCGAAGGCAAGCTGCACGCGGTAGAACAGGTTGATCTCGTCCGGCAACGTGACGCGCTTTTCGACGGCCCAGTCGGTGCCTGCGAAGTCAGCGAGCAGCGTCGAGCCGACGGCACGACCGAAGAGATACTCGCGGGCGCCGCAGCGTTCGACCACCGCAGAGCTGTCGGCGAAGTTGAAGTAGCGTCGGCCACCGACATGCATGCGCACGATGTACTCGGCCATGTGCTTGAGCTTGGGCTCGCGCCACAGGGGGCCGAATGCCTCCGGTGCGACGGCATCCAACACCGCAAGTGCGTTGAAGAGGCAGAGGCCAGCATGGCGGTAGTAGACCACACCCTCTTCGCAGGCGCCGTCCTCGCCATAGTCCTTGAGAAAGGCGTCGAGGCTCGCCGCCGCCTGCTCCGCCACCCGGCGGCGAACGTCACCCTCGGTGGGCCGCGAGAAGACGGCGATGAGGAGGTTCTGGGTGCACCAGGCGGTCCAGTTGTTCATCGGCTCATCGCCATTGCCCATCCACCAGAAGTGCCGCGTGAGGTAGGGCGTGAATATCCGGCGCTCGAGCTCGTGATCTATGCGGACGGCGATCTCGGGCGCTACCGCCTCGAGCTCGGCGCCGAGCAAATGTACCGCCACCGCAAGCTGCGCGCCGGTCTCGGCCGCGAAGAGGTCGATGATCGGCGTCTCGACATCGGCCAGCGCTGCCCGTGGGCCACCGCGAACCTGAGAATTGTGCGCCGGCAGTTGCCAGCCGCTTTCCTCGCAGATCAGCATCAGGCCATCTATGACGCGATCGAGGAAGCGCCCCCGATGCTCCACACATTCGGCGAGGATCAGCGCGTTGAGGGTGCGCCGACGGGTGAAATAGCTCGCCTCGAAGCGCGCCCGGTCACCGGTACGGGTGTAATCAAGGTAAGCCGTTGCGAGCAGCGGCGGATAGTCGGTGGCGAGCGCGGCTTCGCCCTCGGCCACGAGCTGCTGGCGAACCGCCGCCGGCAACTCGTCCCAGGCGGCACGGTCGATGGCCGGCGGACCGGCGATGAAGCCGTCAAGAATTTCCGGCAGCTGCGCCAACCGCTCCACGAACATTCGGTCCCTCCGGCACCAGTCCCCTGAGATAGCCCGATTCGCTGCCCAGTCCGGCCGAAAGGGTGCGTTAGGGAACCCTTTACGCAACTGAGCAATCCTAGTGCCGTTTGCTGCCGATCGAGAGGGAATGGCACGGTTTCGCTTCGCGAGCGTGCCCGATGGACGGCAAGAGGAGGGAACATCACATGGACCGCCAGCCGCCCCGTTCGGCCTATGCTCGCCCACCCCTGCGGCAGGGACCGCCGCAATATACAGTCGCCGAGTTCGCGCGCCGCCACGGCCTCAGCGCGGTGCGCGCCAAGGAGATCCTGGACTATGCCGGCGACAGCCGCGAGGCTGCCGATCTCCAGGCCGAACGGCGCCGTCCGCAGGAAATCAACACCTGGACGCCGCGCGAATAGGACTGGCATCGCCAAGCGGCCGATCCGCGCCTAGGATGCGGATCATCGCCGATGACCATTGCTCTCACCATCACCGAGACTCCGACCTCCGATGAGCTCGATGCCATCGGTGGAGCGCTCGCGGCCTTCAACGAACGCGATGTGGGCCCCGCCGACCGGCGGCCGATCGCCGTGGTGGCCCGCTACGACGGGACAATCGTTGCTGGGCTTTCCGGCTACACGGCCTGGGGCTGGCTCTATGTGCAGTGGCTCTGGGTGGACGAGACGCAACGCGGCCACGGTCTGGCGGGCGAGATGCTGGAGGCAGCCGAACGCGAGGCACGGGTCCGCGGCTGCCACTCGGCCTATATCGATACGTTCAACCCGGTGGCGCTCAGGACTTACCAACGGCACGGCTATGTGCCTTTCGGGGAGCTCCGGGATTTTCCCGTCGGCCGAACGCGGACGTTCCTGCAGAAGCGGCTGTAAGTGGGGTGAAAGCCCCCAATCCAACCCTCCGGTGGTTGGGGTAGGTGCGGTGAGAGAGCATGCCGGATCCCGGCCTCTCGCGGGATGACGTCGAGCTCGTCACGAACTACCCCGCCAGCCGACCGCCCGTCATTGGGCGCGGGGCTCCGGTCGTGCTGGGGAAGCTGATGGGGAGGCTGCGAATGACACGGGCGGCAAGGAAGGCGAAGCATTCGGCTTCGATGGCGTCACCACGCCAGCCGACGGCCTCGGCGGGCACCACCTCCACGCCGGCCCGCGACTTCAGCATTTCCATGATCAGCGGATTGTGCCGGCCGCCACCGCAGACCACGAGCCTCGTCGGCCGGGTCGGCAGCAGGTCGAGACCCTTGCTGACGGCGCTGGCGGTGAAGGCAGTGAGCGTCGCGGCGCCGGTGGCTGGGTCCAGGCCTTCGGCCATGGCGGAGGTGAAATCGAAACGGTCCAGCGATTTCGGCGGCGGGGCGGAAAGGTAAGGATGCTGCAGCAGTGTGGCCAGCCGCACCTCGTCGACCGTGCCCGAGCGTGCCAGTGTGCCGTCGCGATCCATGTCGCCGAGGCCACGCTCCTTCATGAAGTCGTTGAGCGGGGCGTTGGCCGGGCCAGTGTCGAAGGCAATGAGCGTGTCGCCGCCGTCCCAGTAGGTGACATTGGCAACGCCGCCCAGGTTCAGCACCGCGGTCTCACCCTCCGTCCCCAGCCCGCGCAGCAGCGCCTGGTGGTAGATGGCCGCCAGCGGCGCCCCCTGCCCTCCGGCACGCACGTCGGCTGAGCGAAAATCGTAGGCGACCTTCACGCCCAGCAGTTCATGCATGAGCTGCCCGTTGCCGAGCTGGCGTGTCGCCCCGATGCGGCCGCGTTGTGGTGCGCGATGCAGCACCGATTGGCCGTGGAAGCCGACAACGCCGATATCGCGCATCGAGAGACCCGAAGCCTCGACATGCTGGCGCACGGCGGCAGACTGCGCCCGGGTCAGCGCATCTTCGGCTTCGGCAAAGATGGCGGGATCTGGCCCTTCGAAATTCCATCGGCGAGCCTCGGCTAGCGTGTCTTCCAGAAGTCGCCGGATGCTCTGAGGGTAAGGCGCCAGCGCATAGGGTCCGAACTCGACTACCCGCTCCCCATCGGTCTTCAGCAGTGCCACGTCGATGTTGCCGTCGAGCACGGTGCCGGTCATCAGGCCGACGGTCCACATGGGCTCCATCTCAACCCTCCGCGTTGACGAGGTCGCCGACGGCGCGGCGCAAAGCGAGGATGCCGCTGTCGAAATGGCGGGTCGGATGCACCCGGTTGGTGAGCAGCGTCCAGGCGCGGCCCCTGGCGAAATCGATCCAGAGCCCGGTGCCGGTGAAGCCAGTGTGGCCGATGGTTTCGGGGCTGTTGCGCTCGCCGCCGGACCAGCCTTCGTAGGGCCGCTCCCAGCCATGGGTGCGGCGAGCTGAGAGCGGCGTGCGCATCACCTCGACGGTCTTCGCGGATACGCCCTTTCGGGTCAGCACGCTCTCCGCGAAGTCGAGAACCGACGTTACGGTGCCGAAGAGACCGGCATGACCCGAGCCCTGCAGGGCGTAACAGTTCTCGTCATGCACCTCGCCGACGATGACGCGGCCGCGCCAGGGGTCCTGCTCGGTGGCGGCGCAGATCTTGGGATCGGCCGACCAGGCAAAGCCGGGTCCGGGGTCGTGCTGGCGGATGAGTTTTCCGCTGAGCCGCTCGAGCGCGATGCCGAGGAGGATGAAGTTGAGATCGGAGTAGACCGCCGGTCCCGCCTGCCACTCGTGCTGCAGCACGAAGGCGCGAAGCAGGTTGGGGTCGGTGCCGTAGGTGTAGATGGGGAAGACGCCGGGGAACGGAGTCTGGTGGCCGAGACACTGGCGGAAGGTGACCTTCCGCTCCCAGTTGTCGGGATTGTACTGGCGGAAGTCGGGGATGGCCGAGATCAACGGCGCGTCGAGATCGATGATGCCCTCCTCGGCGAGAGCGAGGATGCGGGGCGTGGTGAAAATCACCTTGGTCAGCGAGGCGAGGTCGAACCAGGTCTCCTCGGTCATGCGCCGGCTGATCGGCAGCTTCTGCGCCAGCCCGATCGCCCGGGTCGCCCGGCTGCCGTCGGCCTCGACGACACCCAGGACTCCACCGGGAACGCGCCAGGCGTCCACCGCCTCCTTGAGCGGCGCGAAAGCCCGCTCGAGAATCCTGCTGGCGCTCATGCTTCCTCCAGTCTGACGCGATGATCGGCGCCCGCATCGCGCCAGCGCGCCGGTGGCGGCTCGTAGCCGCGCGGCCGCACCAGCGAGGGTACGTGCGTGGTGTCGACCTTGAACCTCTGCCGCCGCCGCTCGATGGCGGGCACGGCGCCGATCAGACGCTTGGTGTAGCTGTGCTGCGGGTTGGAGAGAACCGCCTTGGCGTCGCCGATCTCGACCAGCTGCCCCGCATACATCACCGCGACGCGGTGGGCGATGCGCTCCACCACGGCCATGTCGTGCGAGATGAAGAGGTAGGCGAGGCCGAAATCGCGCTGCAGGTCGATGAGCAACTCGAGCACGCGGGCCTGTACGGAGACATCGAGCGCCGATACGGCCTCGTCGAGCACCACGACCTCGGGGTTGAGCATCAGCGCCCGGGCGATGCAGAGCCGCTGGCGCTGGCCGCCGGAGAACTGGTGCGGGTAGCGGTTGAGTGCGTCCTCGGTCAGCCCGACGCGCTTCAGGAGGAACAGCATGCGGTCACGTAGTCTCCCGTCCATCCGCTGGCCTGCTGCGATGGCGGGCTCGGCAAGAAGATCGTGAACCTTGAACCGCGGGTTGAGCGAACCGAACGGGTCCTGGAACACCATCTGCACCGGCCGCGGCCCGCGACCCTTGGCCGTATCGATGTGTCCACGAGTGGCGCGGACGAGGCCGAGGATGGCGCGCGCGGTGGTGGACTTGCCCGAGCCGCTTTCGCCGACGATGGCCAGCGTCTCGCCGGGGACCAGATCGAAGTCGACCCCATCCACCGCATGCACGGCCCCGGCCGAGCGTGCAAAGAGGCCACGCGCGGCAGGAAAGCGGATGACGAGGTTGTCGACCTTCACTACAGGGGCCGCCGCCTCCTGCCGCTTTCCGTCGGACCGAACAGCCACGCCGCCGGAGAAATGCGGCACGGCCTTGAGCAGGTGTTTCGTGTAGTCGTGCTGCGGGTCGTCGAGCACGGTGTCGAGTGCGCCCTGCTCCACCGCCACCCCGTTCTGCATCACCATGATCTGGTCGGCGATGCCGGCGACGAGGCCGATATCGTGGGTGATGAAGATCATCGACATGCCGGTCTCGGCGCGAAGCTCGGCGAGCAGCGCCATGATCTGCGCCTGTACGGTGACGTCGAGCGCCGTAGTGGGTTCGTCGGCGATGAGCAGGCGCGGATTGGCGGCAATGACCATGGCGATCATCACCCGCTGCCGCATGCCGCCCGACATCTGGTGCGGATAGTAGCCCAGCCGTTGCGCCGCATCGGGGATGCGGACGCGCTCCAGCGCTTCCTTGGCCGCCAGCGTCGCGGCCCGCCCCTCGATGCCACGCGACAGGCGGAAAGCCTCCTCTATCTGCGCACCCACGGTGTGCACCGGGTTGAGCGAAGTCATCGGCTCCTGGAAGATCATGCCGATCTCGCGCCCGCGGATGCGCTGCAGCGCGTGCTCGTCCGCGGTGGTCACGTCGACCGGCGCGCCATCGGCACGGTGCAGCGTGATCGAGCCGCCGGTGATGCGACCGCCGCCGAAATCCACCAGCCGGTTGATCGAGAGCGCCGTCACCGACTTGCCCGAGCCGCTCTCGCCCACGATGGCGAGCGTCTCGCCGGCCGCTAGGTCGAAGCTCACGCCCTTCACCACCTCGTTGGCGGCGGGATCGCGGCCGAAGCCGACATGCAGGTCGCGGACGGATAGCAGCGTGCTCATGCTTCCCTCCGCTGCGTGCGCGGGTCGAGGATATCGCGCAGCGCATCGCCGAAGAGGTTGAAGCCCAAAATGGCGAGCATGATGGTGAGACCGGGAAAAACCATCAGCCATGGCGCTCGCGTCATCATCGATTTGCTCTCGGCCAGCATTACGCCTAGCGACGGCGCCGGCGGCTGGGAGCCGAGGCCGAGGAAGCTCAACCCGGACTCCGTCAGCAGCGACCAGGCGAGCGCCAGCGTGATGGTCACCGTCAGCGGTGCGACGAGGTTGAGCAGCAGGTGGCGGGTGAGGATGTAAGGCTCCGAGCTGCCGAAGGTGCGCGCGGCCTCGACGAACTCGCGCGCCTTGAGCGCCAGCGCCGGGGCCCGCACGACGCGGGCAAAGATCGGCGTGTAGACGATGCCGATGGCGGTGATGCTGGTGCCGACGCCGGGGCCCTGGATGGCGACGATGAGCAGCGCGAGGAGGATCGCCGGGAAGGCCAGCAGCACGTCCATGATCCGCATCAGGATGCCGTCCCAGAGGTGCCCCCACCAGGCGGCGAAGAGGCCGATCAGTGTGCCGGCGGTTGCGGCGATCGCCACCGAGGCGAAGGCGATGAGGAAGGACTCGCCAACGCCCAGCATCAGGCGGCTGAACGTGTCGCGGCCCAGGAGGTCCGTGCCGAACCAGTAGGTTGCGCTCGGCCCCTTCATGCGGTCGACCACGAACTGCTTCAGCGGATCGTGCGGGGTGAGACCGACGGCCCCGAGCCCGGCGAGGATGAGGAACACGAGGATGATCGCCGCCCCGATGCGGCCGCTGGGATGTCGCGCCACCGCGCTCAAGAGCCCCATCATTTGCCGCCCAGCCGGATGCGTGGATCGAGCGCCGCGTAGGCGAGATCGACCAAAAGGTTCACGACGAGGAAGTTGAAGGCGATAAAGAGCACCGCACCCTGTACCTGCGGATAGTCGCGCTGGCTGATCGCATCGAGCGTCAGCCGGCCGAGGCCGGGGAGAGCGAAGATCTGCTCAACGATCACCGCGCCACCCAGGAGGTAGCCGAATTCGACGCCCGAGAGCGTCACCACCGGAATCAGCGCGTTGGGCAACGCGTGCCGCCACACCACATCGCGCTGCGACGCGCCCTTGCTCCGCGCCGTGCGGACATAGTCGTCGCTCAAGACGTCGAGCATGGCCGAACGCGAGATGCGCGTCACTGCCGCGGCGAAGGAAAATCCCAGCGTGATGGAGGGCAGGAGCATCTGGCTCAGGTTGCCGAGCGGGTCCTCGAACAGCGGCGTGAACGTGCCCATCGCCGGCAGCGCCCGGAAGATCACCGAGATGAAGTAGATGAGCAGCAGCCCGACGACGAAGCTCGGCGTCGATTGCCCCAGCATCGCGAAGATGCGCACAGAGAGGTCGGATGGACGATCGGCGCGCGTCGCGGCGAACACGCCGGCCGGGATGCCGACCAGGAGCGCAATCAGCATGGAGAGGAGCGCCAGTTCGAGGGTCAGCGGAAAGCGCGCGATGATCACCTCGAGCACCGGCTTGCCATAGATCACCGAGATGCCGAGATTGCCCTCGAACAGACCCGCCAGCCAGCGGCCATATTGCACGATGATCGGCTGGTCGAGACCGAAATAGGCCGCGAGCGACTCGCGCTGCGCCTGGGTCAGCAGCCCCGCTTCCGTGCCCAACATCGCGATGATCGCGTCGCCGGGCACGAGCCGGATCGCAAAGAAGACCAGCAGCGATACGCCCAGCAGGACCAGCGGAAACGTCAGCAGCCGCTGCGTGATGTAGTTCATGGAAGGGTCATCAGATATGGCGTGGGGATAGTCCGGTGCGGGAAGCTCACCCCCCACCCTGTCCCTCCCCCGCAAGGGGGGAGGTGACGCCAACACTGACGCCGATATTCTGGTCTCCCTCCCCCGTGCGGGGAGGGGACAGGGGTGGGGGTACGTTTCCCGCACCGGCTTGTCAGCTGCGTTGGCGCCATACGCGATAGCCCTGCCCGTGTGGGGTGGGGCGGGCCTGAGCCCGCCCCGAAACGCCTATTCGCCGACGGTCACCTTGGCCAAGGAGAAGAGCAACCCGCTCGGGTTGATCTCGTAGCCTTTCACTGCGTCGGTATTGGCGGTGTAGGTCACCGTGCTCGAGATCCAGATCCACGGCGCTTGTTCGGCGAGCCTCGCCTCGAACGCCTGGAAGATCGGCTTGCGCTTGGCGGGATCGGTTTCCACCCGGCCTTCCTGGAGCAGCCTGTCGAGCTCGGGGTCGACGAAGTTCGAGACCTTCACCAGGTTGCCGTCCTTGGTGAAGTAGCGGTTGTACATCGGGTAGGGGTCGGGCCGGCCGCCGTTCTGCGCCACGGCCATGTCGAAGTCGCCCTTGAGCCAGGTGTCGACATAGACCTTCAGGTCCATCGTTTCGATGGTGAGCTTGACGCCGATAGCGGCCAGCTGGCTCTGCAGCACTTGTGCTTCGTTTGCCGCGTAAGGCGGCTCGCCGGTCGCGGCGATAACCTTGGCCTCGAAGCCGCCCTCAAACCCGGCTTCCTTCATCAGCGCCTTGGCCTTCTCGACGTCCTGCGTGTAGCAGAAGAGGGTCGACGGATCGGACTTGTAGGCGTCCATGGTCAGCGGCCCGGTGACGTTGCCCTCGCCGACCAGAGCGGTGTCGACGATCTCCTGCCGGTTGACGGCACAGGAAATGGCCTGACGGACCTTGAGATTGTCCATCGGCGGCCGCGACGGATTCATCTGCAGCACGTTATAGGCCAGGCCAGGGATGCGGTTGAGCGTCATGCCCTGCTCGCCCGGGATCAGCGTGGCGATGGTCGGATCGTTGAACAGCGCGAAGTCCGTCTGGTTGGCGCGCATCGAGTCGATGATGGCGCTTTCGCTGGGCAGCACCGAGATGGTGATCCCGTCGACGCCGACCTTGCCGCCGGCCCAGTGCGGGTTGGGGCTCAGCACTTCCTTGACGTTGGGGTCCCACTGGTCGAGCACGAACGGACCCGAACCTATGGCCTTGGTGCCGATGCTGCCATCGGCCACGGCGCCTGCCGGCACGATCGAAGCATTGGTACCCGACATGGCGACGAGGATGGGCGCGTCGGGCTGGCTAAGGTTGAACACCACGGTCTGCGGGTCGGGCGTGTCGATCGAGGCGATCGAGAGGAAGTTGGCACGCGCCGCAGCGGCGGTTTCTTCGTTGAGAAGGCGCTCGAAAGAGGCCTTCACGTCGGCGGACGTCACCGTGTCGCCGGTCGAGAACTTTGCGTTCGGATCGAGCTTGAAGGTGAGCGTCTTGGCGTCGGGCGAGAATTCCCAACTCGTGGCGATGGCCGGCACGACATTGTACTGCGCGTCGAGGCGCACCAGCGGCTCGTAGATCAGTTCGAGCAGCCGCAGCGACGGGAACGCCGTCTGCTTGTGCGGATCGAGGCCGGTGGCGTCCTGCGCCCAGGCCATGCGCAGGCTTTCGGCCTGCACTGGCGCGACCGCCGCTGTCGTCAGCAGCGTCGCCACGGCGATGCCGGTCAAAAACGTCTTGCCGAAAATCAGTTGCATGATGCTCTCCACTCCGAGGTTCTTTTGCCGCCGCCGGTCCGCTCCTCCTCGGACCGGCGTTGAAGCGGTCTGCCGCGGCCGTTGGCGCGACGCCCCTTCCTTGCTGCGAGCTTAGATCGGCGGTCGAGACCTGTCGAGATTGGTATTAAACTGGCTCCATCTCAGGCGGGGGCCCGGCTTCGCGACAGTTTCCGGGAATTTCCCGGAAATCCTGCATCAGTCGATCGACAGGTGCAGTTCGGATCATCGCCACTTTACATCCGCTAAAGCTTGCTCAATACGTGGTATTGAACTGGTATTGCACTGCCCGGGAGGAACGGCATGGCGAGGCTGAGCCTCCGTCAGGTCAAGAAGCGCTTCAAGACCATCGAGGTGCTGCACGGCATCGACCTCGAGATCGGCGACCGCGAGTTCGTTGTGTTCGTCGGCCCGTCCGGTTGCGGCAAGTCCACCCTGCTCCGCCTCATTGCCGGGCTCGACCCGATCAGCGAGGGCGAGTTCGTGCTGAACGATCGGCGGATGAATGAGATTCATCCCAGCCAGCGCGGCATTGCGATGGTGTTCCAGTCCTACGCACTCTACCCGCACATGGATGTCTACGAGAACATGGCGTTTGGCGCGCGGCTGATGGGCCTCTCCAAGGCCGAGGTCGAGAACCGCATCGCGGAGGCCGCGCGCATGCTGCGATTGGGCGAGTTGCTGCAGCGCAAGCCGCGCGAGCTTTCGGGTGGGCAGCGGCAGCGTGTCGCCATCGGCCGGGCGCTGGTGCGCAAGCCCGAAGTGTTCCTGCTCGACGAGCCGCTCTCGAACCTCGATGCGGCCTTGCGATCCGAGGTCCGGCTCGAGATCGCGCGGCTCCATCGCGAGATTGGCGGGACGATGATCTATGTCACCCACGATCAGGTCGAGGCGATGACGCTCGCCGACAAGATCGTGGTGATGAACGAAGGCCGCATTGAACAGGTCGGCACGCCACGCGAGCTTTACGAGACGCCAGCCAACACCTTCGTCGCCACCTTCATCGGCTCGCCCAAGATGGCGATGATCGAGGTTGAGCGGGCCGGCGAGCACATCACCCTGCCGGGAAGCCCCGCCATTCCACTGACGCGCATGCCGGTGGAAGGCAATGGCAGGCTAAAGGTCGGGATCCGGCCCGATGGGCTGAAGCTCACGCGCTCCCCGGACGGCACGACATTGCCGGCAAGCATCGTCTACACCGAGTACCTGGGCGAGAATGCCTTCGTCTATGCGCGGCTCAGCGATGGTTCGCTCGTCGGAGTACGCACCGGCCCCAACGAAATCTATCAACCCGACGAACAGGTCGGCCTCGCCATCGATGCGGGCGCCGCGCACTTCTTTTCCGCCGAGGATGGCCGACGGTTAGCCGCACCATAGAGCGGCGCAACGCCATCCAGCCAAGAAGCATACTCAAAAGGGGAGACTGAGTTGAAAACCACATTGACCCGTATCGGCATCGGACTGGCCGCTGCCTTCATCGCCGCGCCGGCCCTGGCGCAGGACCTCACATTCTGGAGCTGGCGGCAGGAAGATCGCGCCGCCTACGAGCAGTTCATCGATACGTTCGAGGCCGCAAACCCCGGCATCACCGTCAAGTTCGAGACCTTCGAAGCGGCGAACTACAACACCATCCTCGCCACCGCACTCGCCGGCGGCACGGGCCCCGACCTGATGATGGTGCGCGCCTATGGCGGGCTCGAGAACATCGCTACCCCCGGCTATCTCGAGCCGCTGTCCGTCGAGACCGTGCCGGCGCTTGCCGACTTCGCTCCCTCGGCGATCGCCGCCGAGACCGTGCGCGCCGACGGCAAGATCTACGCTGTGCCGTTTGCCAGCCAGACGCAGCTCGTCATCTACAACAAGAAGATCTTCGACGATAACGGCATCGCCGAGCCGCAGACCTGGGACGAGCTCATCGCCACCGCCGAAAAGCTCAAGGCCGCCGGCATCATCCCCATCGCCAACGGCACCGCGACGGCCTGGCAGAACGAAACCGTGCTCTTCGACTTCACGTCCTCGATCATGGGCAAGTCGTTCTACGAGGACCTGATCGCCGGCAAGGCCGACTTCACCGATGCGCGCTTCATCGATGCGCTCAATCACCTCAAGC
>DATCRS010000368.1:0-13090 GCA_036568845.1 Devosia sp.
TCAGGCTCGAATTGGCGCCGCGCGCCGCAAGCCCGGCCGCGTCGAGCGTCTCGGCGCCTTCGAGCGCCGTGCTGTAGGCCTGGCCGAGCGCGATGTGGCAGGCGGCGTTCTCGTCGAACAGCGTGTTATAGAAGAGTATTCCACTCTTGCTGATCGGCGAAGAGTTGGGCACCAGTGCGACCTCGCCCAGCCGCCGGCCGCCCTCGTCGGTGTCGAGCACCTTGTTGAGCACCGCCTCGCCCTTGCTCGCCTTGGCCGAAACGATCCGGCCGGCCTCGAACCGCACCTCGATATCCTCGATCAGCGTGCCGTTGTGGCTGAGCGGCTTGGTCGAGCGCACGCGGCCCTCCACCCGAAGCCGATGCGGCGTCGTGAACACCTCTTCGGTCGGGATATTGGGATTGCAGGTGATGCCGTTCTTGCTCTCGGAAGCGCCGCCCTTCCACTGATGCCCGTCCGCGAGCCCGATAGTCACGTCGGTGCCGGGACCAGTATAGGCCAGCGAGGCGAACCGCTGCTCGTTGAGCCAGGTCCAGCGCTTCTTGAGCTCGGCATTATGCGCCTTCCAGGCTGCGACCGGATCGGCCTGGTCGACCCGGCTGGCGGCAAAGATCGCGTTGGCGAGCTTTTCGATCGCGACCTCTTCCGCATCGTCCGGAAACACCTGCTTAGCCCAGGCCGGGCTCGGATAGGCGACGATGTTCCAGTTGATGTCAAACCCGGTGATCTTTTCGAGCGCCGGCTTATAGGCCATCGAGTTCGCCCGGTTGGCCCGCGCCACCTTCGTCGGATCCTGCCCTGCCAGCATCATCGGGTTGTCACCGGCAATGGCGAGCCGCGCCGCGTTGCCCGCAAACGCCTTGGCCATGCCCTCGTAGAGCCAGCCCGGCGCCCGGTCGAAGCTGGCGTCGTTGGCGTGGCGATAGCGCGCCAGCGTCACCTCCTCGTCCGAGATGATCGGCGTCACCACCCCGGCACCCGCTCTGTAGGCATGCTCGGCGATCTTGCGGATGAGGGGCAGGGCTGTGGAGGGGCCAGTCATCACCAGGTCCTGCCCTTCCTGCAATTGCAGCCCCACCTTGATCGCCACCTCCGCGAGCTTGTCGAGTTTGGCGGCATCGATCGGCGACTTGGTCATTTGGGGCAGCCTTCTTCTGGGATTGGTTGCCCATACCTAGCGACCCCAGCCGCCGGTTTCTAGTGCGCCGGCCGGGGCATCGGCCCGATCACCAGCAGCAGGAGCCACGGCGGCAAGCGCTGCTGTCGTTCGAGCGGCCACTCGCCTTCTTTTGCGCGCGCCACCGCCGCCTCGAGATCCGCATCGATCACCCTGACCCGCGTGGCAAAACCCAGCGTCCAGCCCCGGTCGAACGCGTCCATCGCTATCTTCTCCATCCGTCCACTCCTTCGCTGCACCTTGCAGCTTCATGAGTGGTCGACGGCCGGAGCCGGGATTCGACAGCCCGCCTGCGACACCTTCGCCACCTGCAAGACCGTCTGATACTGGATGAATGAGCCGAACCGCGGCAACCTCGCGCTAGCGCACGCCCACCTCGCGCAGCACCGCGCAGGCGTCACCCAGCCACTGCGCGGCCCGGTCGAGATGATTGCCGTAGGTCTTCAGCCGCCAGGCATTATCCCCCTGCCGCACACCGCCCGAGTTGAACGCAGCGGCAATGAGGATCGGATCCGGCCCCGTCATCGACAGCCGCTGCTTGATCTCGGCGGCACCGATTTCGATGTTGGTGGCCGGATCGTAGAGCGGGTGCTCGGCCGGCGGTGATGGCCGCATCGAGTAGACAGGCGCCACCTGGAACCGATGGTAGGGGAGCTGCTGCGATGCAATCACCCAACGCGCCGTGCTGGCTAGGGTCTGCATAGGCCCGGCACTGTAGTCGCCCTGTACCGGCGGGCTGACGTCGTTGTTCCAGACATGCGCCTCCCAGCGGAAGGTCGCCGGCCCGGTGAACCCCTGCTCCCGGTAGGCGGCCGTTTCCGTCGCAATGGTCATCACCAGGATCTCCGGCGCCACGCCGTACTTCCGCGCCATGATCATGATGAGGCTGCCGAAGCGGTCCCAGATCGCCCGGCAGGTCGTGGGCTTACCCGGCGTTCGCAGCGGCGTCGCTCCGCCGCCCACGCCGCGCAGGTAGATGCCGTTTCCGTCGTAGCGCCACTCCTGGCCGCCGAACATCCTGTGCCAACCGGCCTCCCCGAGGGCCGGCACATCATTGGCGGCCAGTGGCGAAACACCGTCAATGGCCTCCTGCACCGCCTCCTCGGCCAACGGCGGCCGTTCGGCTATACCTGTGGGGACTGGCGGCGCGCCGCCGCCCGTCCACCCTGCGATCTGCGCTTCGAGATTGTCGGCCCAGTCCTCGTCGCCTTTTTCGGGATACTTGCCCGCCCGCAGTCCGGCAATGCTCAGCCCGGCGATCTGCAGGTGCGGGAGCTCCCACGAGAGCGGCTCCAGTCCTTCCTTCTTGGCGATCGCATGCAGGTCGCTCCAGGCATTCTTCCACTTGCCGCTGCTGGTCCAGCTCCACTGGCCATCGATCCGCAGCACGAAGTCCGCGGCGAGGCCATATTGGTGATACGACTGCCACGCATCGGCCTTCGTAACGATATCCCCCGGCCTTGTCCGCCCCTGCGCGTAAAGCCACGCCTGCCGCTGCGGCGTGCGATAAGCCTCGAAGATCTCGAAGGGAAGCTTCGCCTCCGTGAGCCTTGCCAGCACGGCGTTGAACTTCTCCCGCGCCAGCGGGTGCAGTCTGCTTAGGTCCGTGTCCCGCCTGTCATTCGACGACATCTCTGCCCCCCTTGCCAAAAGCAACGGGACGCTAAGCCGGCCTGCAATCGCAGAATATTCGTACAAATCCCGCTGGGAGGAGTTGCTACCCCTTGGGTCGGCAACGCCTGCGGGTGCCTTTCAACCCTCTTCCAGCCCCGCGAGCCGAAGCCCCTCCAGCACCGCCTTCAGCCGGCCCGGATCCCTCTGCGGCTGCCCGGCCCAGATGAGGTCGAGCGTCGTCTCCGGCGCCAGCCGCTTCAGCGCGTCCAGATGTCGCTTGGCCTCGTCCATCCGCCCCAGATGGGCATTGGCCGCCGCCAGCATCCAATAGGTGCAGACAAAGCTCGGATTGGACGAAACCGAGCGCTTGGCCCAGGCGATCGCCTCGTCGTATTCGCCGCGGATCAGGTGCACATGGGCAATCGCCGTCAGCGGCCAGTAGGAGCCATCGACTGCGGGGGAGAGCCGGATCGCGTGCTCACAATAGGCCACCGCCTCGTCGAGGTTCCCCAGGTGCAGCTGCACGATCCCGGCGAACATGATCACCGTGAGATTGTTCGGGTTGAGCGCGACCGCACGCCGGCTGAGCTCCAGGCCGCGGTCATAGTCCTTGAGGTTGTGGATCAGCATCATGCTGGCAAGGCTCAGCACCACCGCATCGTCGCGGGCATTGGCCAGCGCTCTCTCGACCAGTTCGATACCGCGCCGCGTGTCGTCCTCGCCGAACGCGGGCCAGCCCTGGGTGGCTCGGTGCAATATCGCGTTGCCGGCATAGACGAGATAGGTCGGGTTGTTCGGCTCGAGCTCGATAGCGCGCAGCAGCAGCGCGATCGCTTCCGCGTTCGCCTCCTCGGTTTGCGACAGGTGCATGGGCATGGCCCGGAGGTAAAGGTCGTAACCCTCGACGCTGTCGGGCCGCTCTCGCCGCGACCGCTCGATCTCGGCCCAGCGGATCGTCGGCTCGACGATCGAAGCCACTGTCGCCGTGATCCGGTCCTGGAAGTCGAACACATCCTCGAGCGAGCCGTCGAACTTGTCGGCCCAAAGGTGCGCGCCTGTTGCCGCGTCGATAAGCTGGGCGGTGATCCGCAGCCGCTGCCCTGCCTTGCGCACGCTGCCTTCGAGGAGATACCGCACGCCTAGCTCGCGCGACACCTCGCGCACGTCCACCGCCCGGCCCTTGTAGACGAAGCTCGAATTGCGGGCGATGACCGCAAAATCCTTGAACCGGCTGAGCGCGGTGATGATGTCTTCCACCACGCCGTCGGCAAAATACTCCTGCTCGCTGTCACCGCCCATATTGTCGAACGGCAGCACGGCGACGGACGGTCGGCGCGCCTCCACCGTCACCCCGTCCGGCAGCCGCGGCCGCTTGCCTTTGGTTCCGGTCGAGACCTCGAACACCCGCACCGGCCGGGAAATGTTCTTGAGCCGCTTCTCCCCGAGGTCGCGGAAGTTGGCCTTCATCCGGTCGCGTACTTCCTCGTGCACCTTGCCCGAAACGTAGACCAGGCCGGGCTCGGCAATCGACTGCAGCCGCGCCGCCACGTTGATGCCGTCGCCATAGATATGCGCGTCGTCGTGGATCACGTCGCCCTGGTTGATGCCGATGCGGAACAGCATGCGCCGGCCTTCCGGCACGCCGGCGTTGCGCTCGGCCATCAGGGCCTGCACCGCCAACCCGGCTTCAACGGCCGAAACCGTGCTGGGGAACTCGGCAATCAGGCCATCGCCGGCGAGGTTCACCACCCGCCCGCCATTGCGCTGCAGCACCTCGATGACCGCCGCCTGGTGGCCCCTGAGCGCCGCGATGGCACCAGACTCGTCGGCGCTGACCAGGGCGCTGTACCCAGCGATGTCTGCGCACAGCACCGCCGCCAGGCGGCGCGACAAAACCTGTTCCATGTCCGCGTCCAAGTGCGCCCAGGGGGCGCGAACCCATAAGTGCCTGCGTGCAGTGCGCGTTTTCCCAAACGCAACCTGCACTTAGGCGGTCCGCCTGCCCCTGTCCAAGCGTAAAGCGTTGGATCGTTACTTGGAAGTGGAAAGCGTCTTCAACTTTCCTTCGGCAGCAGCCGGAAGTCCGGTAGGTCCCGCAGGCCGCGCTCCGGCCCGGCCGGCGAATAGACGACAAACAGCTGCATCGGCCCCGGCCCGGTATTCAGCGTCGAGTGAAACCGGCTTTCGGGGATGAAGATGGTGCAGCCCGGCCGGACTTTCTTGACGACCGGCTCGCCCTCCGGCGTTTCCACCATCTGTTCGCCTTCGCCCGAGATCACGAAAATGATCTCCTCGCTCCCTGGATGGTTGTGCCGGCTGTGGCCCTGGCCACTCGGCAGGTCCACGACGCCGCCTGAAAAAGCCTTGGCCCCATTCACCTCCGGCCCCACCGTCAGCGCCAGCTTTCCCCAATCGAACCCAAACCGCTGCACGTCTTTCGGATAGACGAAGTTGTTTTCGGTCATGTGTTTCCTCCAGTGAGCGAATGGTGAGTAGCGAGTAGCGAATAGGGGCTGACAGATCAGCGGTCCACTCTGATCCCATCTACTCGCTACTCGCTACTCGCTACTCACTACTCGCTAGCGAAGCCTCAGCCCCTTGAACCCCTCCACCTGGCCCTTGATCGCCAGCTCCACCGGCAGCCGCTCCATCGAGCTGGCGCCGTAGAAGCCGTGCACACCGGTACAATTATCCAGGATGTACCGCGCGTCCTCCGGCATGGCGATCGGGCCGCCATGGCAGATCACCAGCACATCCCCGCGTACTTTCCGCGCTGCTGCCGCAATGGCGTCAATCTCGGCCACGCATTGGTCCATCGACTTGGCCGAGGTGGCGCCGATGGCGCCGCCGGTGGTCACGCCCATATGTGCCACGATGATGTCGGCGCCGGCCTTGGTCATCGCGGTCGCCTCGTCGGCATTGAACACATAGGGCGTGGTCAGGAGGTCGATCTCGTGCGCCTGCCGGATCATCTCGACCTCGAGCCCGAACCCCATGCCGGTTTCCTCGAACGAAACCCGCATGGTGCCGTCGAAAAGCCCGATGGTCGGAAAATTCTGCACGCCCGAAAAGCCCATGGCTTTGAGCTCGGCGAGGAATTGCGGCATCAGGACGAAGGGGTCCGTGCCGTTGACGCCGGCCAGCACTGGCGTCGACTTGACCACCGGCAGCACCTCGACCGCCATTTCCTTGACGATCTCATTGGCATTGCCATAGGCGAGCAGCCCGGCCGACGAACCGCGCCCGGCCATGCGGTAGCGGCCGGAATTGTAGATGACGATGAGGTCGATGCCGCCGGCCTCCTCGGATTTTGCCGACAGGCCCGTCCCCGCGCCACCCCCGACGATGGGTCGCTTCTCGGCCACCATCTGCCGGAATTTTCTCATGATGTCGGCGCGCGGGATCGATGCCATGGCAGGCCTTTCAGCTGGCGATTTCGGTGAAGGCGGCGACCGCGGCCGCCGCAAACTGCGGGTCGTTGATGTGGTGTGGCAAGCGCTCGATCTTGCGCTTGGGGGTGGGACGCAGCGTTCGTTCCACCGCTTCGAACAGCTCCTGGTCGGCCTCCGGGTCCCAGAACGCCCCGCCCTCGATGTCGAGCGCCGACACCCCCTTCTCGGGGATCAGGAACCGGATCGGACCCTCGCAAAGGTCGAGCTTGCCGCCGATCCACTCGCCGATCGCCCGGCACTCGGCCGGCGTCGTGCGCATCAGCGTGACATTGGCATTGTGTTGGTAGAACTGCCGGTCCGCGAACCGCCGCGGCACCGTGTCTGGGGCCCAGAAGTTGACCATGTCGCACGCGCCGACCGAGCCGACATAGGGCACTTTGGTCCGCGCGATGCAGTCGAGCCGCTCCGGCCCCGCCGCCAGCACGCCGCCGACCAGCAGGTCGGCGACCTCGGTCGTGGTGATGTCGAGCACGCCGGTGATGATCCCCGAGTCGACCAGCATTTCCATGGTCTTGCCGCCCGTGCCGGTGGCGTGAAAGGCAAGCGGTTCGTACTTGTCCTTGAGCGCCTCGACCATCGCGGTCACCGCCGCAGTGGTCACCCCGAACATGGTGAGCCCCAGCGCCGGCTTGCCCCCCTCGATCCGGGGTGGGTTGGCGCTCATCGCCACGATCGCCTGCGCCGCGTTGGAAAAGATCACCCGGCTGATCCGGTTGAGTCCGGCCATGTCGGTGATGGAGGGCATCATCACGATGTCCGAGACGCCGACATAGGGCGCGACGTCGCCCGAGGCCAGCGTCGAAATCATGATCTTAGGCACCCCGATCGGCAGCTTCCGCATGCCGGCCGTGACGATCGACGTCCCACCCCCGCCGCCGATGCCGATCATCCCCGCAATGTCGTCGCGCTGCGTCACGAACCGCTCGAACGCCGCCATCATCCCGACGACCGCCGGCCCGCGCTCGGTCTGCTCGAGTATCCCCGCTTCGCCGTGCGCCGCGACCTCCTCGGCTGGCACGTCGACCGGCACGGCGGGCGACCTGATGCCGACATCCACAAGCACCGGCGCACCGCCGAGCTCGCGTATCAAGCCGCAAAGATGCGCCAGCTCCTCGCCTTTCGTGTCGGCAGTGCCGACCACGTAGATGCGCTTCATTGATCTCCCCTCGACCGCGCTCTCCTCACCCGCCGCGGCCACCAAGACACTCCGATCATAGGCAGAGCTCGCATGCCATTGCAAAGCATTTTGAGATGTGCGTATCATTTCGGCATGGGGGTACCATTTCAACATCCTGAGCTCGCTTCCGAGCCCGAGCGCGGTCCCCGCGCCCGCACCCGGAAACTCATGCTCGAGACCGCTGTCGCCCTCATGCAGGCCGGCCAGACTCCCTCGGTGAGCGATGTCGCCGAGGCCGCGGAAGTCTCGCGAGCCACTGCCTATCGCTATTTCCCCAGCCAGGCCGCTCTGGTCCACGCCGTAGTCGATGCCGGTCTCGGCCCCATCCTAAAATGGGACTCGGACTCCGAGGATGCCGAGGCCCGCGTCCGCGAATTGCTCGCCCTTTCGATGCCCCGCATCGCCGAGTTCGAGGCCACGTTCCGCGCCTCGCTCAAGCTCGCGCTCGACCAGTGGGCCCGCCGTCGCGCCGGCATGCTCGGCAGCGAGCCGGCTTTCACCCGCGGCCACCGCGTGGAGGTGCTGCAGCGCGCCATCACGCCGCTGCGCAAGCCTCTCGGCGAAAAACGCTTTAAGCGCCTGGCCCAGGCGCTTTCGCTCGCCTACGGGCTCGAAACCCTGCTCGTTCTTCACGACATGTGGGGCCTCGAACTCGACGAGGCGCAGGAGGTGGCGCAGTGGACCGCTGCGACGCTCATCCGCGCCGCCGTTGCCGAAGCTGATAAATCGAAGCCAGTCGGGAGGGCCGTATCGCGGCCGAAAAAGCCGCAATAAATGCTAGCATGTTAGCTTGACGAACGCACCTCAATTGGTGAACTCTCGTCAAGGCGTAAGGGGTGAGAGGAGAGCTTCTGCGCTCGAGGGAGGAACTGCCGCCGCACCATGAGGAGGTGCGCCGGCACGTGGGATGACAATGGGCCCAAGGCCCGGCGCCCGCGGTGGACAGCGTTTCTTTCCGTTCGTCTCGCCCCCTGTTCTAGGCAGGTGGGTCGGCGCGCGATCATGGTCGCGCCAACCCGTCTGCCCGCCCCATTGGAGGTGGGGCGGCCGGCCATTTTGCCGGCCAAGTGTCGACCAAGTCGCGCTACAGGGAGGACCACAATGCGCAATCTGACCAAGGGCACGCTGGCCGGTATCGGTCTGCTGCTGGCGTCGAGCACATCCGTGCTCGCGCAGGAACTGACTATTCTGTGGGCGGAGTGGGATCCGGCCAATTACCTGCAGGAATTGGTCAACGAGTACCAGGCCGAAAGTGGGGTGACGGTGCGGGTGGAGACGGTGCCGTGGCCCGATTTCCAGACCAAGGCCTTCACCGAGTTCAACGCCCAGGGTTCGGCCTACGACCTCGTGGTGGGGGACAGCCAGTGGCTGGGCGCCGGCTCTACCCAGGGCCATTATGTCGAGCTCACCGATTTCGTCGCCCAGCACAACCTGACGACTGCGATGGCGCCGGCGACGATGAAGTATTACTCGGAATATCCGGGTGGTTCGGGTCACTACTGGGCGGTTCCGCTCGAGGGCGATGCCCTCGGCTGGGCCTACCGCAAGGACCTGTTCGAGAACCCGGACGAGCAGGCCGCTTTCAAGGCCAAATACGGCTACGATCTCGCCGTGCCGGAAACGTGGCAGCAGCTGCTCGACATCGCCGAGTTCTTCACGCGCCCCGACAAGAACATGTATGGCGCCGCCATCTACACCATGAACGCGGGCGACGCGATCGTCATGGGCGTGGAGAACTCCGTCTTTGCCTACGGCGGCTCGTTCGGTGATTACGCCAACTACAAGGTTACGGGCCAGCTCAACTCGCCAGCCTCGGTGAAGGCCCTCGAGGACTATCGCAAGCTCTTCACCTACAACCCGCCCGGCTGGGGCAACGCCTTCTTCGTTGAAACCAACACGGCTCTGGCCCAGGGTCAGGTGGCGATGGCGATGAACTACTTCGCCTTCTTCCCCTCGCTCATCAACGAGGCGACCAACCCGCACGCCAAGAACACCGGCTTCTTCGCCAACCCGAAGGGGCCGAATGGCGACGACTTCGCTGCGCTGGGCGGTCAGGGCATCTCGGTGGTGTCCTACAGCCAGAACAAGGACGAGGCGATGAAGTTCCTCGAGTGGTTCATCAAGCCCGAAACCCAGAAGCGCTGGGCCGAGCTCGGTGGCTACACCTGCGATGCCAAGCTGCTCGAGAGTGCCGAGTTCCGCAACGCGACGCCCTACAACGAGGCCTTCTATCAGACCATGTTCAAGGTTCGCGATTTCTGGGCTCTGCCCGAATATGCCGAGCTCCTGACCGAGGCCGCCGATACGTTCTACCCCTACGTGGTGGACGGCCAGGGAACCGCGCAGGAGACCCTGGACAAGCTGGCGGCCACCTGGGTCGACACGCTGAAGTCGGCCGGCTACGCGGCCGAGTAAGAACCGACAAACACTGCCCGGGGTGGGTTCACCTCCCCGGGCTTTGTAACCAGGGGGAACAACGCCTTGACGACGACCGCCATGATGACCCGGCTCGATCCGAAGTCGCGTGCAGCCACGCGCGGATGGAGCGACATCACCATCCGGAACCTCTTCATCGTCCCGACGGTGGCGTTCCTCATTATTTTCAACGTGTTCCCGCTGCTCTATTCGCTCGGGTTCTCGTTCACCGACTTCAAGGCGTCCAGCAAAGACGCAGCCAATTTCGTCGGCCTCAAGAACTATGTCGACGTGCTCGCCGACCCGGTGATCTGGCGCAGCTTCGCCACCACCCTGTGGTACGTCATCGTCTCGGTCGCCGGTCAGTTCGTGGTGGGCTTCGGCCTCGCCCTTCTGCTCAATCGGCCGATACCGGGCAAAGGCCTGCTCACCACCCTGCTCATGCTTCCCATGATGCTCTCGCCGGTCGTAGTGGGCTTGTTCTGGAAGCTGATCTACGATCCGTCCTGGGGCATCCTCAACTATGCTCTCGGGCTCGGTAAGGTCGCCTGGCTGACCGATGCCAATCTCGCCCTCTACGCCGTGGCCATCACCGACATTTGGATGTGGTCGCCCTTCGTGATGCTGCTGTCGCTGGCCGGCCTCTCCGCTGTGCCCAAGCACCTCTACGAAGCCGCATCGATTGATCGCGCCGGGAAGTTCTACACCTTCTTCCGCATCACCCTGCCGCTGGTCGCCCCGATCCTTCTCATCGCGATCATCTTCCGCACCATGGAGGCGTTCAAGACGTTCGACATCGCCTTCGTGATGACCGGCCAGCCGGCGGCCGAGCTCATCTCGTCGCGCCTCTACAAGATGGCATTCCAGCAGTGGCAGACGGGGCCGTCCTCGGCTCTCGCCTACATCATCCTCATCATGGTCCTTTGCATCACCAACATCTACGTGAAGTACCTCAACAAGGCCAAGGAGCGCTAAGATGGCGGTCGTCTCAACGCGAGCCGGACGTCTCGGCAACCGTCTCGCCATCGCAGCCGTGATCATCATCACGCTCATCTTCCTGTCGCCGATCTACTGGATCACGTCGACCGCATTCAAGCCGCTGCTGCTGTCGACGACGGTGCCGCCAACGGTTGTCTTCGAGCCCCAGGTGACGCCTTTCGTGAAGTTGTTCGTCAAGCGCGCCCAGTTGACCGGACCGGTGGATCAGGAGATCTACGACGCTGCGCCCTGGTGGGAAAAGCTGGTTCTCGACGGCGGCGAGCGCCTCTCGCGCGACGGCAAGGGCAACGTTGTCTACTCCGCGTATCCCGACCGCTTCGTCAATTCGCTGATCATCGCCATCACCTCCACCTTATTGGCTGTGTCGATGGGGACGATCACCGCTTACGGCTTCTCGCGCTTCAGGGTGAAGGGCGAGGCTGACCTGCTGTTCTTCATCCTCTCGACGCGAATGCTGCCGCCCATCGTGGTGGCCATCCCGATGTTCCTGATGTATCGGGCGGTCGGGCTCAACGACACGCATATCGGCCTCATCATCCTCTACACCGCCTTCAACGTCTCGTTCGCGGTATGGCTGATGAAGGGCTTCATCGACGAGATTCCCAAGGAGTACGAGGAAGCAGCGCTCGTCGACGGCTACACGCGCATGCAGGCCTTCTTCAAGATTGTCCTGCCCGAGGCGGCAACCGGCATCGCCGCAACCGCGGTGTTCTGTTTCATCACCGCGTGGAACGAATATGCCTTCGCCTTGATCCTCACCAACCGGAGGGCGCAGACCGCGCCGCCCTTCATCCCGAGCCAGATCGGTACGGGCCTCCAGGATTGGACCGTCATCGCCGCCGGCACTGTGCTCTTCCTGCTGCCCGTCGCCATCTTCACCTTCCTGCTGCGCAACCACCTGCTGCGCGGCATGAGCTTCGGTGCGATCCGCAAATGAACCTTCGCCTCTTCAACCAGAAGTATCTTGGCCCCGGCTCGATGGCCTTCATGATCCTCGGCATCCTCTTTCTATGCCAACCCTGGATCGCCCCTCTTCACGAGTGGAGCGTGCTGGTCATGCTGATCGGCCTCATCGGCTTCAACGTGTCGGTGCATATTCCGCCAGTAGTGCAGCGCGTGGACGAAGACGACACCGGGCCGGTCTCGGTCGTGGAAACCGTTCGAGAGGGTCATGGCCATGGCTGAGATCGAGCTCAGGAACGTCGACAAGCATTTCGGCTCGTTGCACGTCATCCGCGACGTCAACCTGACGGTGAAGGACCGGGAGTTCGTGGTGTTCCTCGGCCCCTCGGGCTGCGGCAAGACCACGACGCTGCGCGCCATCGCCGGTCTGGAGGATATCGACAGCGGCGATATCCTGATCGACGGCAAGCCGGTGCAGAACATCCACGCATCCGAGCGCGACATTGCCTTCGTGTTCCAGAATTATGCGCTCTACCCCCACTTCACCGTCTACGAGAACATGGCGTTCCCATTGCGGGCCGCACGGCAGAGCCAGACCGAGGTGGATCGCATGGTGCGCTCCGTCGCCACCTCGCTCGGCATCGTCAAGCTGCTGCGGCGCCGGCCGTCGCAGCTCTCCGGCGGCGACATGCAGCGCGTCGCCATCGGGCGCGCCTTGGTGCGCCGGCCCAAGGCGATCCTGCTGGACGAACCGATCGGCTCACTGGATGCCAAGCTGCGCGAGGACATGCGGGTCGAACTCAAGCGTCTGCATCTCGAGAACAACTCCACGTCCATCTACGTCACCCACGATCAGGTCGAGGCCATGTCGCTCGCTGACCGGATCGTGGTCATGAACGAGGGCGTGCTGCAGCAGGTCGGCACCCCCAGCGAAGTCTACCTCTACCCGGCCAACCTCTTCGTTGCCCAGTTCATCGGTTCGCCGGTGATGAACATTGCCCAGACGGTGGTCAAGGAATCCGATGGGGCGGCGCAGGTCGTGCTGCAAAGCGAGACTTTCGAAATGCCGCGTGAGGTGCTCGCCATGCTCCAGGGCAAGGGCGCCGGCGACGAGCTATCGTTGGGCGTGCGGCCCGAAGGGGTGCTTGTCTCACGCGAGGATCAGCCGGGCTATCGCCCGGTCGAAGCGCACATCATCCAGCCTTTCGGCGGCTTCGACATCGTCGACCTCAAGGTCGGGGGGCAGACCCTCCGGGCCCGCACCGCTGCCGGCTATGTTGGCAAGGCCGGCGATCGCGTCTGGGCCAAGATCGATCCTGCCCAGGCGCATTTCTTTGACACCCGCTCGGGCGC
>DATCRS010000369.1:0-3197 GCA_036568845.1 Devosia sp.
CCCCGCCGATGCGCCGCACGGCTTTGGCGGCGGCGCGCTCGATCGCAACAGGCCGCTGAGCTTCAAGCTCGATGGCCGCGTCATTGAGGGTTTTTCCGGCGATACGGTGCTCAGCGCCCTCCTCGCCAACGGCATGACCAGCTCCGGCATGCTGGAGGGCGAGCCGATTGCGCTCGACGAACGTTCCGCGCCGCTGGTCGCACCTCGCAGCGAGCCCCGTGCGCTGATGCCGATGGACCGTGTTCCGGCGCTTGCCGGGCTCGACCTTGTTACCACGTCCAGTGGTCCCCGCGTCAGCCTCATCAGACGGCTGCTGTCGAGGTTTTCCCGCAGCGGCCGAGATGCACTGCTTCCCCAGGCGTCCCACGCGCCATGGCTCGAGGCCGAACCCGAAACCACGCTGGAAACCGATCTTCTGGTGGTTGGCGGCGGGCTCGCCGGCCTTGCCGCGGCCAAAGCTGCCACGGGCCGGGTCATCCTCGCCGAGCGACGGACCTGGCTCGGTGGCGATGCGCGTTATTTCGGCGCCACCGGCGACGAGGAAACTCCGGCCGACGCGATCGCCCGCCTGACTGCCGGCCTCGAGGCCGAAGTTCTGCTCTCGACCGAAATCTTCGCGCTCATCGGCACCACGGCCCGAGCGCATCAGGTGCAGGTGGAAAATGGCCGGCTCCGCGCCCGCGTCATCGCTATCGCCGCCCAGCGCGTCGTGCTGGCAACCGGCAGCTTCGAGCGCCTGCCGCTCTTTGCCGGCAACCGCTTGCCGGGCGTGGTCGGCGCCATCGCAGCCTACCACCGTGCGGAACGCTTCGGCCTGTGGAGCGGCAAGCGCACGCTGATCAGCACCCCGGCCGCGCATGGCTACCGCCTCGCGCTCTACGCCAAGGACGCCGGCGCAGAGGTGCAGCGCATCACCGACACCAGGGTGGGGCCGAACTCGCGCTTCATCGACTTCTGCAAGGCGAGCGGCGTGCCGTTCACCAATGGTCTCGTGCTGCAGTCGGCCAACCGGCCAAAAGGCAGCACGGCGCTGAGCGTCGGCTTCGCTGTCGCCATCGACCATGTCCAGCATCAGACCGGACTCACCGAGACCGATCTCCTCGTCGCCGGCGGCGCGCTGCAGCCCGACCTGATCCTCTGGCTCCGTTCCGGCGGTCGAGCCGCGTGGCACAATGGGGCGCTTCATGCCAAGGGAGAGATCCCCGGTGTCGCCATTGCCGGCTCGGCTGCCGGCTATCTTAGCCTTACCGCCTGCCTCGCCAGCGGCGACGCGGCCGTCCGCGGGACCACCCAACCCATCGACGATCCCGAGATCGATCCGATCTACGAGAGCCCCGATGGCGCGACACCCGTGGCGCCTCGGCTCGACACCCACTCCGCCACCTGGCTCGACCCCATGGGGCACCTGCGCCGGCCGGCCGATCCGATCCAGTTCATGCCGGTCGAACCGCTCCATCTCGGCGAGTTTGCCGCTCTCGTCCAGCTCGGCGCCATCCCCGTGGCCCAGGCCGGCACGGTCGCTGCCGAGCGCTGCATTGCCGGCAGCCCGATCGCCGATACCGGCTGGCGGCCCGGCATTCCTGCGGCGTCAGACGAGCTCCCGCCCTATCTCGCCGGCCGGTTCGGTCCCAAGCCGCAGCTCGCCACCGTCACCTCGGCCGACGCGCGCTATTTCGAGCGGGGCGCGCTGATCTTTGCCAGTTCCACCGTCACCGATCCGGCCCAGGCCGTAGGGGTCATCGTGGGGCCGACGCCGGGCGGCGGCATTGGCGGCCGCGCATCGATCGAGCGCGAGGCGAGCAAGGGCGAAACGCAGCTTTTCGTACGCGACGCCGGCGGCGCCGTGCCGATCGAACGGATCGAAAAGCTCAGGCCCTAGGCTTTTCGGCGATTTCCTTGGCCCGCCGCAGCGTCTCGGCATATTCGGGATTGAACCGCAGCTCGGCCATCTTGATGGCCGCGTCGAGCCGCGCCGAGGTAACGCTGTCGGCGGGATTGGCGCGCAGCAGCTCCATTGCCCGTTCAATGTGGATCTCGAGCGCCTGACCGATCTGGGTCCAGGCTTGGTCGAAGGTGGCGTTGACGCCCAGGCTGTCACGGCAATCTCGCACCGTGGCCAAGAGATACACACCGCTGAGGGCAACGAGAACCTGCTCCCCGTCGAGCCTGTCGCTGCCCTCGCGGCCGCGTCGCATGGCCATATTGAGTGCGCCGGGAAGATCGCGCAGCCGTGGTTCGATCAGCCCGGAGACCTGCTTGGTGAGCGCTGCCACGATGCCCGACCAGCGGCTGTTGCGCGCCAGCTCCATATAGCCGCTCACCGCACGAGCCAGCCGGTGATAGCGGTCGAGCGCGCGGCAGGCGAGATCGACATCGGCATAGGCGCCACCACTGCCGATGTGGCGCACCTGGTTCTGGGCATGGGCGAGAAGCGCGTCCACCAGCGGCGAATAGCCCGCACGCTGGATCGCCACTTCCTGCTCCGAGCCGGTGATGCGCACCACGGCCGTCATCAATCGGCTGGGGTTGGTCACCTGACCCACGGCCGCCATCATCAGCAAGGCCGCGAGGTTCTGATCGCTGAACGGCATGTTCTGCAGTGCCACGGTGAGCCCGGCATCGTCCTGCATGCCGTTGGCGGCGCGGCCGAAGGCCTGCGCCTTCTCCAGCAGCGAGCGCACCTTGAGCGCATTGAGAATCATGGGCAGGCGGATCCACACGGCCTCGCCGCCCATCTGCGCCTTCAGCTTGCGGCCGGCCTCATAGCTCTCCGCAGCCGCTGCCACGGCGGCGCGGGCGCGGCTGAGGAGTTCGGGCACCTGCGCATCGAGAGCGGTGCGCGCCTCCGCGCTATCCGGAGCCTCCGGGTCGATCAGGTCCGCCGCCAGGTCGCGGACCATCCAGGTCCACACCGCGGTGGCATGCTCGCGCGAAATCGCTCCGTCGAACTCGTAGTTGACCGGCGGTTCGACGATGACGCTTTCGATCAGGCCGAAAAACGGCCGGCCGGCTTTGCGCGCGCGGGGAGCGGGCGCGGGCTGGGTCGGAGCAACAGAACGGGCGCTGGCTGGAGGCATAGGCGAAAAGTGTGGTGGTGGAACACTGAGTAGCGTCCATCACCCTATCGCCGGCCGGTTAACAGAGATTTCCGCTGCCGGACGCAAACGCGCCAGTGCCCAGCCTGCTCAGCCCTGGTT
>DATCRS010000370.1:0-8562 GCA_036568845.1 Devosia sp.
CATCGAGCAGGCTCGTTCCGGTGGCAACGCCACACGGGTTCGCATGCTTGATGATCGCCACCGCCGGCACGGCCGGATCGAACTCCGAGATCAGCTCGAACGCCGCATCGGTATCGTTGAGGTTGTTGTAGGAGAGCGACTTGCCCTGCAGCTGCTGCGCCGTGGCGACGCCCGGTCGCTGCTCGCCGGTGGTGTAGAAGGCGGCCCACTGGTGCGGGTTCTCGCCATAGCGCATCACTTCCTTCAAATGCCCGGAGAAGCTCCGATAGGGCATCTCCTGGTAGCCGAGCGTCCCGGCAAACCAGTTCGAGATCGTCGCGTCGTAGTTCGCCGTCCGCGCATAGGCCTTGGCCGCCAGCTTCTGCCGGGTCTCATAGGGCACGCCACCGGTTTGGCGGATGGCCTCGAGGACCGTTTCATAGTCGTTGGGGTCCACCACCACCGTTACATAGGCGTGGTTCTTGGCCGCCGAACGGATCATGGCCGGCCCGCCGATATCGATATTCTCGATGGCCTCGTCGTAGCTCGCGCCTTTGGCGATGGTCGCCTCGAACGGGTAGAGGTTGACCACCACGAGGTCGATGGCGCCGATCTGGTGCTCGTCCATCGCCGCCTTGTGCTGCGGGTTGTCGCGTACCGCGAGCAGCCCGCCATGCACTTTCGGATGCAGCGTCTTCACCCGTCCGTCCATCATTTCGGGAAAGCCGGTGAGGTCGGAGATATCCCGCACCGCCACGCCCGTTTCGGCGATCAGCTTGTGTGTGCCACCGGTGGAGACGAGCTCCACCCCCAGCCGCGCCAGCTCCTTGGCGAAATCGGCCATGCCGGCCTTGTCGAACACGGAAAGCAGCGCGCGCTTGATGGGGATGGTTTTGCCGTCCGACATGGGAGACCTCGCGCTGATGCTGATGCGGCGCTCGCTATCAGGTTGTGGCGCGAATGTGAACCGGGGGCGCGCGCAAATCTCAGCCTTGAGTAAGCTTCGGCCGCGCCGGTCGCCCGGCACGGCCGCCCTCCGCGGCTACACGGCCGGGGCGTCGAGCTCCAGGAGCTCGGTCTTGCCTGTCTCGATGAGCTGCTTGAGGCTGCCCTGGATGAGCGAGGTCCAGGCGTCCGAGCAGGTGTCGTAGCATTCGACTGCCGGTTTGAGGCCGATATGGGTGAACACCACCTCGGTCTTCCCGCCTTTCTGCGCGATATCGAAGGTGATCGTCGTGCCGGTCCACTCGGTCTTGTCCTCGAGGAAGCTGAGCATGCTCTCCGTCACGTGCCAGGCGACGCGCTTGCCCGGCTCCAGCTCGATGACTCGCTGCCTCGAATAGTGGAGATCCTTGTAACGGTAGGTGAACTCGTCACCGACCTTGCTCGTGCTGCCGCGGTGCTCGCCGCTCCACCAGGCGCGTGGGTCGTTGATGGCCGCGAAGGCGACCTCGGGACTCTGGCCCACCATGAACGAGGTGGTGAAGTGCTTGTCAGTCATGGGCTTCTCCTTCTTGAAATTGCTGGGTTCACTGAATGTCCGGCCCGAAATGAGCCTTCTTCCACAGCGCCTTCGCCCCGCCATCGGTCGGGTCATAGGCATTGGCCGGTTCGAAACCGACGTCGCGGAGCAGGTGCTCGTCGAAGCGGGCGAGATGGGCGAGGGTTTCCCGTCGCAGGCGCCACATCTGCACGGCGGTGGCGATGCGGTGGACCAGGCTGAATGCACCGGTCGTCTCTGGGCGCTCCATAGGGAATTCGGTGAGGTCGAACAGTGCCATTTTCGAACTCCTCCTCTCGGCGAGTGGTTGCTGGTCGTGAGTTAGGCTAGGACTGCGTGCCGGAAGGGTGGGAGTGACAAGTGTGACGGGATTGCCGTGGACTCGCTGATCGCCGCCGCCGCCCGGTCTCTGGCGACCGGCGATCCGCTGGGCGCGCTGAAGCGGGTTGCGCTGCGTGACGATGCGCCGGCGCTGGCGCTGCGCGGCATCGCCATGGCGCAGCTCGGCGACCTCGAACGCGCCAGGGCGTTGCTCAAGGCCGCCGGGCGGGCGTTCCATCCGCGCGAAACCGTGGCGCGCGCCCGTTGCATCGTCGCCGAGGCCGAAATCGCCCTGGTTTCGCGTGACCTGTCCTGGTCGCCCAACGCGCTCGAAACCGCACGCCTGGCACTCGAATCTCATGGCGACGGGGTAAACGCTGCCCACGCCGCCAACCTCGCCGCCCGCCGGCAGTTGCTGATCGGCCAGGTCGACGATGCCGAACGCACGCTCGCCCACCTCGACACCGCGCGGTTGCCGCCCGCCACACGGGCCGTGTCCCACCTAGTGACTGCCGGCATCGCCGTCCGGCGCCTGCAGACCGGCCCTGCCAACGCGGCCTTTGCCGGCGCGTTGGAAGCAGCGCGAGAAGCGAGCATCCCTTCATTGCGTACGGAGATCGAGCTGGCTGCACGAGTAATGCATGAGCCGGCGGCACGTCTCGTGGCCGGCGGCGAGAGCAAGACCCTGACCCTGGCGGGGGTTGAGGACGTGCTGGCCCGGGGCACTCTTGTCATCGACGCCATTCGCAACGTCGTACGCCACGCGGGGACCATCGCGCCTCTGGCGACTCGGCCGGTGCTCTTTGCGCTGGCCCGATCGCTGGCCGAGGCCTGGCCGGGCGACGTGTCGCGGGAGACGCTTGTCGCCGAGGCCTTTCGGGGCAAGGAGGCGGACGAATCCCACCGTGCTCGGCTGCGCGTCGAGATCGGACGCCTGCGGGCGGAGCTTGCTGGCCTCGCCGCCATCACGGCAACCCCGCGCGGCTTCATTCTTGAGCCGCTCGAGACGAACGACGTCGCGGTCCTCGCCCCGCCGGTGGACGATCCCCATGCTGGCCTCCTAGCCCTGCTTGCCGATGGCGAGGCCTGGGCCAGTTCCGCCCTCGCTATTGCACTCTCCACCAGTGCCCGCACCGTGCAGAGGGCGCTGGAGCAGCTGGCGCGAAACGGAAAGGTGCAATCCTTCGGTCGCGGCCGCGCGCTTCGCTGGATCGCTCCGCCGGTGCCGGGTTTCCCGACCGCATTGTTACTCCCCGGCCCGCTGCCGGGGGACTAGATGATGGACCCCACTGCAACGCAAGGAGCCAGTCCGATGAAGCATGCCCACGCCGAGATCCTGCGCGAATACGGTCCCTTCCCCGGCGCCGAGCGCGTCGGTGGCGTCACCTTTGACGGCGAGAACGTCTGGTTTGCCTCGGGCGACAAGCTCAACGCCGTGGATCCCGAGAGCGGCGAGCGGGTGCGTACCATCGACGTGGCGGCCGCCGACGCGGGCACCACCTTCGATGGCCAGTACCTGTTCCAGATCGCCGACGATCGCATCCACAAGATCGATCCCAAGAGCGGCAGCATCGTCGCCAGCATCCCCTCGCCAGGCGGTGGCGGCTCGGGCCTCGCCTGGGCCGAGGGCTTCCTATGGGTGGGCCAATACACGGACCGCAAGATCCACCAGATCGACCCCGCGGACGGAAAGATCCTCCGCACCATCGACTCCAACCGTTTCGTCACCGGTGTCACCTGGGTCGACGGCGAACTCTGGCATGCCACCTACGAAGCCGGCGAGAGCGAGCTCCGGCACGTCGATCCGCGATCGGGCGAGGTGCTCGAACAGCTCCATATGCCGCCCGGCATCGGCGTCTCCGGTCTCGATTCCGACGGCCGCGATAGGTTCTTCTGCGGCGACGACCAGGGCCGCAAGATTCGCGCGGTCCGCCGGCCGCAGGCAGCGAGGCCCTAGGGCCTCGCACCAGACTCCTGGAGCCTTACGACGACCACGTCGCGCGGCGGCACCGTCACCGTGGCGCCCCTCGCAGAGCCGTCTTCAGCCAGCCAATAGGGCTCTCCGAACCGCGCTTGACTGCCGTCGACCTCCACAGTCGCCGACTGCGTCTGGCGCGTCTGGTTCAGCAACCAGAGAACCCGCTCGCCCGGCCCCTCATGCAGGCGCGCGTGAAGGCTTGGATTACCGGTCCTCACATGCTGCACCTTGCCGGTCCAGGCGAACACTTCGGCGAAGTACCTGAGGTTTTCGGCGTTCGACTGCTTGAAGTAGGCAATGCCCGGATGGGTGCCAACGAGGAGCGTGCGGCCTTCGCCGTGGCGGTTCTCGACGATGGCGAGCCGGCCGTCGTCGAACCGGCCGCGCTCGCGCCCGGTGGTCGGCCGGTAGCTCTGCAGGAACCCGCCGCCCCGCAGCGGCCGGCCGTCGAGACTGAGCCCGATGCGGTCGCCGATGTCGGGCATGAACTCCACCTCGTCCTCGCGCGCGCCGAACACCGCGTCGAGCCCGTTATTGGGCTGCACGATTCCCACCTTGCCGCGATCGCCGAAATAGCCCGGCGTCGCTTCCGAGATCAGCTTGCCACCTTTGCTTACCCAGTCAGCGAGCGTCCTGGCATGCTCCGAGGTGAGCATGATCGGGTACGGCGCATAGATCGCGTCATACTCGTCGATATGGTCGATATGCACCCAGTCGGGTTGCAGCCCGTTGTCGAGGAAACCCCGATAGGCGCCCCACATCGCCTCGCGATAGGTCTCGGGCATGTGGTGATGGTTGAGCAGGTAATCCCAGGCCTGCGCCTCGGGGATGACAAGCAGGCCGATATCGCCTCGGACAGGCTTGGCCTCCCACAGCGATCGCTGCGCCGGCGCATTGGCCCACTTGCCGATGGCGCTCTGCATTTCGGAACGCGGGGTGCGCGAGCCGTCCATGCCATAGGCGCCGAAGGCGCCGAACAGCGGACCGTCCAGCAGCGGCCGCCACCGCAGATTGAGGACGCCGGTGGCCCCGCAGGCGAACGAGGTCATCGTCAGTGTCCGCAGATCCTCGGGCTCCATTACGCGCCCGTCTTCCTTATCGCGGCCGAGCACCTGCGGCTGCAGCCAGAGCGGGCCCGCAGGACGCTCGGCATGCCACCATTTCTTGCCGCGCGCCGCGGCGCGGGTGAGGTCGGGCCCGAAGAAGTTCTGCCACGGCTTGAGGCCGCGCCGGCCCGGCACCCAGGTGAGGCCGTAGAGCTCGACCTTGCTTGCGGCCAGCCAATCGTCCATGCCGTTGGCCGCCATGTTGGGAATGGCCCCGCCGACGCCATGCGCCGCGATCAGGCAGTCGCTGTCGATCGCCCGGATGGTGTCGATCTTGAACTGCATCTGGCCGTAGTAGTTCTCTTTCTTGAACTCCAGCCAGTCGAGATTTTCGGGATAGGCCGCGACCTCGGCCGGCGGCTCGATATCGTCCCACTCGGCATGGCCATAGCGATACCAGGCCTGTGCCAGTGTCTCGAGGTCGCCGTACTTGGCCTCGAGCCATTTGCGGTAGTCCGCCTTCATCCAGGTCGAGTAGTCGATCTCGGCGGCGTAGTTGACCTCGTTCCAGACGTCATAGCCGAGCAGCGCCGGGTGGCCCTTGTAGCGGGTGGCCAGCGCGGTGAGGAACGCGCCAGCGGCCTCCTTCACCTCGGGGCAGTTCAGCGTCAGCGGACCTGCACCATTATGCGCAAAGCCGCCGGTAGCTGCGCTGACGCCCATCCCCAGCGGCAGCACGGAGCCATCGGCCTTGACCTGTCGCGCATGCGCGAACTTTCGATAGGCCCATTCGGGCGCCGAATGGGTCAGCTCGGCGATGACGGTTTTGATACCGTTCTTTTCGGCCAGCTCCATCTGTCGGTCGTAGTCGGCCCAGTCGTAGACGCCGGGCTTGCGCTCGATGGCCGACCACATGAACCAGTGGCGGAAGACATTCATGCCGTCCTCGGCGGCGACGCCGTAGTCGCGTTCCCAGTCCTCGCGCGGCGGGTTGGACTTGCGGAAATAGACGGCGCCGTAGGGAACCTGGGGCAGCTTGTCGAGAGGCATTGGAAATGGGTCCTTTGGGCAATATCGCTTCGTTCGGCGAACCGTGGTCCGCCGTTACACGCCTCGTCCTTCGACAAGCTCAGGATGAGGCCACTGATGGATGAAGACCTCATGGTGAGCTTGTCGAACCACGAGGTCCGGGCACCTAGTCGCTTCGGCCGGCCATCGCCTCCAGGGTTTGGATGAGGGCCGAATGGTCCTTGTCGCCATCGCCGCGGGCGACGGCCGAATTCATCAGCTGCTGCGTCGCGGCGGCATTGGGCAGCGCCAGCTCGAGCTGCCGCGCAGCATCTACCGCCAGCGTCAGGTCCTTCCGATGCAGCCGGATGCGGAAGCCCGGATCGAAGGTGCGCTTGATCATGCGCTCGCCATGCACCTCGAGGATCTTCGACGAGGCGAACCCGCCCATCAGCGCCTCGCGCACCTTGGCGGGGTCGGCGCCGGCGGCCTTGGCAAAGGTCAGAGCCTCGGCCACCGCCTCGATGGTGAGGCCGACGATGATCTGGTTGGCGACCTTGGCGGTCTGCCCGTCGCCGCTGCCGCCGACCAGGGTGATGGTCTTGCCCAGCTTCTGGAGGATCGGCAGCGCGCGATCGAACACCGCCTGCTTGCCCCCGACCATGATGGTGAGCGCTGCATTTTTCGCGCCGGCCTCGCCACCCGAGACCGGGGCGTCGAGATAGTCCGAGCCCTGCGCTTCGATACGCTTGGCAAAGTCCTTGGTGGCGACCGGCGAAATCGAGCTCATGTCGATGACGAGGCTGCCGGGCTTCAGCCCCTCGGCGACCCCCTCCTTGCCGAACAGCACCGCTTCCACGTCCGGCGTGTCGGGCACCATGAGGATCACCACCTCGGAGGCAGCGGCTACGGCCTTGGCCGTGTCGACGGCCTTGCCGCCCTTCTCGACCAGAAACTGCGACACCTCTTTCACCCGGCTGAGGTGCAGCGTGTGTCCGGCATCGATCAGGTGGCCCGCCATGGGGCGGCCCATGACGCCAAGGCCGATGAAACCGATATTCATGGGTTGCTCCTCACGCGTATGCCTTCATCCAGCCGAGGCCGGCTGTGGTGCCATTCCTGGGCTTGTACTCGCAGCCGATCCAGCCGTCGTAACCGAGCCGGTCGATCTCGCTGAGCACGAACGGGTAGTTGATCTCCCCCGTGCCCGGCTCGTTGCGGCCGGGATTGTCCGCCACCTGGATATGCGCGATGCGCTCCTTGAGCCGCGCATAGGTCGGCACCAGGTCACCCTGCATCACCTGCATGTGGTAGACGTCGTACTGGATGTAGAGATTGGGGTGGCCCACCCGATCGAGGATGCGCTCGGCCTGCGCCGTCGTGGTGAGGAAGAAGCCGGGGATGTCGCGGGTGTTGATCGGCTCGATCAAGAGCTTCACCCCCGCCTTGGCGCAAAGGTCCGCCGCGAATTTCAGGTTCTCGACCAGCACATCTTCGAGCGTCCGGAGGTCCGCGCCCGCGGGCACGAGCCCGGCGATCACATTGACCTTGGGACAGTGGAGCGCGGCCGCATAGTCGAGCGCGGTGCGCACACCGGTGCGGAACTCGTCGACGCGATCCGGCAGGCAGGCGATGCCGCGCTCTCCACCGGCCCAGTTCCCGGAGGGGACGTTGAACAGCGCCTGCGCCAGCCCATTGTCGTGCAGCGCCTTCGCCACCGCCTCGCGCGTCTCCCCATAGGGCCCGAGATATTCGACGGCGCGGAACCCGTCCTTCGCCGCCGCAGCGAAGCGGTCGAGGAAGGCGAGTTCCTGATAGAGGAAGGAGAGGTTGGCGGAGAACTTCAGCAAATCGGGCACCTCAGGCAACAAACTTGGTTCTATGCAGCATGCGCTTGGCACGCGGGTCCGGGCTTGGCACCGCCGAGATGAGGCTCTGCGTATAGGGCTCTGCCGGCGCGGTGCAGATCTGCTCGGCACTGCCCAGTTCCACCAGCCGGCCCCGATGCATCACCGCGACCCGGTCGCAGAAGTAGCGCACCACCGAGATGTCGTGCGAGATGAAGATGAAGCTAAGGTTCAACCGCTTCTGGATGTCGAGCAGCAGATCGAGGATCTGCGCCCGGATCGAGACGTCCAGCGCCGCCGTCGCCTCGTCGGCGATGATGATCTTGGGGTCGAGCGCCAGCGCTCTCGCGATGCCGATGCGCTGCCGCTGACCGCCCGAGAAGGCGTGCGGATAGCGCTCCATCGCCTGCCGGTCGAGGCCGACCAGTTCGAGCAGGTCCCCCACCCGGTTCTCCAGCGCCGCACCGCGGGCGGTGCCCGAGACAAACATCGGATCGCCGATGATCTCCTTGACCGTCATGCGCGGGTTGAGCGAGGCGAACGGATCCTGGAACACCAGCCGCACGTCGCGATGGAACTGCCGCAGCTCCCGCTTGGAGAGCCTGGTCACATCCAGCGCCTGGCCGTCGCGATGATAGGTGATGCTGCCCGCGCTCGGCTCCACGGTGCGGAGGATCAGCCGGCCGAGGGTGGTCTTGCCCGAACCGCTCTCGCCCACGATGCCGAGGTTCTCGCCCGGATAGAGGTCGAGGCTCACATCGTCGACGGCCTTGATGGCGTGGCGATTGGCCCCGAACCACGCCGTGGACGCGCCATAGAGCTTTGAAAGGTTGCGCACCGACAGTATCGGCTCGGCGTTGGCAGCCTGGGGCACTGGCCGGG
>DATCRS010000371.1:0-7628 GCA_036568845.1 Devosia sp.
GTTCACACGCGGCTATGGCCTCGTCTTCGGCCAGAGCGAGCGCAAGGCGATGTCGATGTCGCTCGTCGACCGGGCGCTCCGCACCGACGAGTTCAGCGAGGACATCGTCGCCCCGGCCCAGGACCAGGAATTCGTCATCTCGCATGCCGACAACGTCCTGGCGACCGGTTTCGTCGAACATCTGAAACTGCCGCACTACGTCGACTTCCAGGCGGAGCTCGACATGATCCGGAGGATGCGGGGTGAGTTCGAGGGTGCGGCCGAGCCGGAGTTCCAGGAGGCTGCCGAATGAAATTCCTGGACGGTGACGTTTTCGCCTCCCTCCCCCTTGAGGGGAGGGAACGAGGGAGGGGGTTAGGCCGTCGGCACTGCGGCTCTCATAACCCCCTCCCCCAGCCCCTCCCCTCAGGGGGGAGGGGAGCGAGAGAACGTGCCACGGCCTTGAAAACCACAATGGCGTCGTTCCGGGGCGTTCCGGAAGACGTCATCGTCGATGGAGCGGCTCGCGCACTCCCCTCTCAACTCACGCCGTCATCCTCGGGCTTGACCCGAGGACCCACCTTGCCGCTCGCGCGGGTGGAGAAATGGGTCCTCGGGTCAAGCCCGAGGATGACGGTGGTTGGGGTGGGTGCGGAGATCACCGTGACATCTAGCAAGCTGGATTCCCGCCTTCGCGGGAATGACACCGGGGATTGGGATGCATCATGAACATCGCGGGCTACAACTTCGCCTATCTCGACGAGCAGACCAAGCGGATGATCCGGCGGGCGATCCTCAAGGCCATCGCCATCCCCGGCTACCAGGTGCCCTTCGCCAGCCGCGAGATGCCCATGCCTTATGGCTGGGGCACCGGCGGCGTGCAGGTGACAGCCTCCATCATCGGCCCGGACGATGTGCTGAAAGTCATTGACCAGGGCGCCGACGACACCACCAACGCGGTCTCGATCCGCGCCTTCTTCGCCAAGGTCGCCAATGTCGCGACCACGACGCACACCGGCGAGGCGACGATCATTCAGACGCGCCACCGCATTCCGGAGGAGACGCTGAGGACCGGACAGATTCTGGTGTACCAGGTGCCGATCCCCGAGCCGCTGCGCTTCCTCGAGCCGCGCGAGACCGAAACACGCAAGATGCATGCGCTCGAGGAATACGGCCTGATGCACGTCAAGCTTTACGAGGACATCGCCAGGCACGGCCGCATCGCCACGACCTATGCCTATCCGGTCAAGGTCGAGGGCCGCTACGTGATGGACCCCTCGCCGACGCCGAAATTCGACAACCCCAAGATGCATATGAGCGAGGCGCTGCAGCTCTTCGGCGCGGGCCGCGAGAAACGCATCTATGCCGTGCCGCCCTATACGGAAGTGGTGAGCCTCGACTTCGAGGACTTCCCCTTCGAGATCCAGAAATTCGAGCATCCCTGCGCCCTGTGCGGAGCGGAGGGGGTCTACCTCGACGAGGTGATCCTCGACGACCATGGCGGACACATGTTCGTCTGCTCGGATACCGACAACTGCGAGGAGCGCCGGGCCCAGGGTTTTCGTGGGGCGCTCGCGGGCCACGCACTGGAGGCAGCGGAGTGAGATTCACGGACGGTGAAGTCTTCGCCCCCCTCCCCCTTGAGGGGAGGGACCGAGGGAGGGGGTTAAGCGGTCGGCACTGCGGCTCTCATAACCCCCTCCCCCAGCCCCTCCCCTCAAGGGGGAGGGGAGCGAGAGGCCGTGCCACGGCATTGAAAACCACAAGGGCGTCGTTCCGGGGCGTTCCGGAAGACGCGCCGTCATCCTCGGGCTTGACCCGAGGACCCATTTCTCACCCTGCACCTGCTGCGCCATGGGTCCTCGGATCAGGTCCGAGGATGACGGTGGTTGGGGTGAATGAAGTGACAGTCTTGATATCGAGCATGCTGGATTCCCGCCTTCGCGGGAATGACACCGTGGGTGGTTGCAGGACTGGAGACCTCGCATGACCGACCAACCCCTCCTCCGCGTAAAAAACCTCACCAAATTCTACGGCAACCGCATGGGTTGCGCCGACGTCGCGTTCGAGCTCTGGCCGGGAGAAGTGCTGGCCGTGGTCGGCGAGAGTGGATCGGGGAAAACGACGCTGCTCAATTGTCTCTCCACCCGGCTCGGGCCCAGCTCCGGCATGGCCGAATACCGGATGCGTGACGAACGCTGGCGCAATCTCTACGACCTCAGCGAAGCCGAGCGCCGCTTTCTGATGCGCACCGACTGGGGCTTTGTGCACCAGAACCCGGCCGATGGTCTCAGGATGACTGTCTCGGCCGGCGCCAATGTCGGCGAGCGGATGATGGCCGTGGGCGACCGGCATTATGGCCGCATCCGCCAGACCGCCATCGAATGGCTCGGCCGGGTCGAGATTGCCGAGGACCGCGTCGACGACGAGCCCCGCGCCTTTTCGGGCGGCATGCGCCAGCGCCTGCAGATTGCCCGCAACCTCGTCACCAGCCCCCGCCTCGTTTTCATGGACGAGCCGACTGGAGGGCTGGACGTTTCGGTGCAGGCGCGCTTGCTCGACTTGTTGCGCGGCCTGGTGTCGGACCTCGGCCTCGCCGCCATTGTCGTTACCCACGATCTTGCCGTGGCGCGGCTACTCAGCCACCGCATGATGGTGATGAAGGACGGCCGCGTGATCGAGCAGGGGCTGACCGACCGCGTGCTGGACGACCCGCGCGAGCCGTACACCCAACTGCTCGTCAGCTCGATTTTGCAGGTCTAGAGCGGTGGCTCTCCGTCACCCTCATCCGGCCTTCGGCCACCTTCTCCCATCAAGGGAGAAGGGGTTGTGGCACGATCTCGCCCCAGCCCTCATTCTCCCCTCGTGGGAGAAGGAGGTCGAAGACCGGATGAGGGGGCTCCCTCCTCACACACCGCCGCTTGCTGCCTCCCCCCTCCCAACCTCCCCCACAAGGGGGGAGGTGCCCGCCGGTTCACTTGGCATCATAGCGCCACAGCTTCTTCGCCTCCCCCTTGAGGGGGGAGGCCGGGAGGGGGTGGGCCGCTTGCTCGAAGGATCGAGATCATGACCACTCTCCTCTCCGTCTCCGGTGTCGAAAAGTCCTTCACCATGCATCTGCGCGATGGGGTGGTGCTCCCCGTCGTCGAGGGCGTGCATTTCGAGGTCAGCGCCGGTGAATGCGTCGTGCTCGGCGGGCCGTCTGGGGCGGGCAAGTCCAGCCTGCTCAAGATGGTCTACGGCAACTACGGCGTCGACGGCGGCGCCATCCGGCTCCTGCACCACGGCGAGTGGGTGGACCTTGCCACCGCCAGCCCGCGTACGGTGATCGCGCTCAGGCGCGACAGCATCGGCTATGTCAGCCAGTTCCTGCGCACGGTGCCCCGGGTGACGACGCTCGACGTGGTCGCCGAGCCGCTGGTGAGCCGCGGCGTTGACCGCGAGGAGGCAAGTGACCGAGCCCGCGGGCTCCTCGCCCGGCTCAACCTGCCGCAGCGGCTGTGGACGCTGCCGCCCGCGACCTTCTCGGGCGGCGAGCAGCAACGCGTCAACATCGCCCGCGGCTTCATCACCGACCATCCGGTGCTGCTGCTCGACGAGCCGACTGCTTCGCTCGATGCGGTCAACCGCGGCGTGGTGGTGGAGATGATCGCCGAGAAGAAGCGTGCGGGCGTGGCGTTGCTCGGCATCTTCCACGACGAGGAGGTTCGCGCCGAGGTTGCCGACCGCATCGTCGACGTCACGCTCTTTGCGCCAAGGAAAACGGCGGCATGAAGCTCTCGGAAACGCCGCTCGTCCACCCGACCGCCCGGGTGGATCACTCCGTGCTGGGCAAGTACACCGAGGTGGGTGCCGGCTGCCGCGTGGCCCACTCGAGCCTGGGCGACTATTCCTACTGCGTCGAGAACACCCAAATCGCCTACGCCACCATCGGGAAGTTCTCAAACATCGCCGCCCATGTGCGTATCTATGCCAGCATGCACCCGCACCAGCGCGCCTCCTTGCACCACTTCACCTACCGCTCCAGCTGGTACTTCGACGACGCCGAGGACGACCCCGACTTCTTCGACTGGCGGGCCTCGACCCCGATCGAGATTGGCCACGACACCTGGATCGGCCATGGCGCGATCGTCATGCCGGGCGTCAGGATCGGCACCGGCGCCATCGTCGGCTCCGGCGCCGTGGTGACCAAGGACATCGCCGACTTCGCCATCGCCGTCGGCGTCCCGGCCAAGACCATCCGCCAGCGCTTCCCCGATGCGATCGCCGCCCGGCTGATGGACCTCGCCTGGTGGGACTGGGAGCACGCGCGGTTGCGGGGTGCGCTGGAGGATTTCCGAGCGCTCGAGATCGAGGCGTTTTTGGAGAAGTACGAATAGGGTTTGTCCGAACTGCGCTAGCCGCTGGACTGCTGCACTGTGGGTGCAGGGGCAGAGCGGGCGTCGGGCATGCGATCCTTCGAAGTAGCTATTGCGGCCTTTTTTGTCGGCGCGGCATTCCTGATTGCCGCATTCAGTATCGGAATTCTCAATTTCGAGACCTGCTGGAATGGCACGGCCGGTGAACTCGCGACTTACCAGCTGGTCGCCTGCAACGAGCCGCACATCCTTGCCAAACAGGTAGGGTTCGGCCTAGCGCTGAACTGGTCGGTCGGGCTCTGCCTGCTGTTTCCGTTCTTCATCTACTGCGTCTGCGAGACGGTGAATGGTGGCCTGTGGGCGGTCGACGAGATGGTCCGCCGCCAGATGATCGTAAGTGACAGCTGGCACACCCCGACCGATGCGTTCATGCGCAAGTTGGTGAGGAGGAGGACCTTCACCCTTATCCTAGTGGTGGTTGCGGTGACCGTGCTGGCGACGTTTTTCGTCGCATTGCAGTACTACCGCGTCGTCGGACGCTTCTACGGCGAGGGGGCGTTCCCCACCTTCCGTTTCGACGACCCGCAGAACGAGGCCGACTGGTCAATCGCAGCGCCGATCTGTGCCCATACGGGCGAGAAGTCGGCCCAATGCACAATGGTGCTGCAGTACCGCGCACTCAACAGCTGGTTCTCGGCAGCGGCCTACGCCTACCTGGTCTACCTCGGCGCGATCAGTGCCATCAGCTTCATGTGCGCCTTCGGCCTCTATGTTCGCTTCATCTTCGCTGCTGATGTCCGCAATGCCAAGCTAAGGGTGATTCCAGACCTGCGCTCGACCGATCCCCGCCGAGGCTTCGAGGTGCTGGAGGACTTTTTCACCTATGCCATTATCGGCTGCTTCGTGCTGTTCGCCATGGGCTACCTCGTGACGCTGCAGAATGTCTACCTTCGCCAGCCCGACAGGGACCTCGCCGCGTTTTTCCTGCCGCTGATCCCAGCCAAGCTAGATTGGAAGCCCGAAGTCCTGATCGAGACGATCAGGTCTGGCGTGGAGTTCGTCCTCGTCAACGGCAAAACCGTCGCGGTCACTTTTCTGGGGCTGTTCTTCATCGCTCTTGTGATCGCGGCGGCGGCCGCTGCGCTGGGGAGTGCGGCCCGAAAGGGCGCGAGGGTAGTGGCGAGGGAACTGGCGGCACAGCCCCCCAACCCCGCCTTTGCGGACTATCTGCATCGTATCAATGTCACCCCCTCACAGGCGCAAGGCGCCATTGAGGACATCAGGTACTGGCCAATGGAATGGCCTACGCTGGTGACAACAGTGGCGTGGTTGCTGCTCGGAATCGTCGCGATGCTGTTTGTCAACTTTGGTGCCGTCATCGTGGCTGCTGGACTGACTTATGTCATCGTGCAGGCGTCGCGCGGCTCGCAACGCAGCAAGCAAACCGCCTAGGCTGTTCAACAGACTATACAATCGCCGCTCGCCAGCGACATTTTCCACCGTCACATTGCATTCACCCAACCGTCACGCGAGCTTTGCGTTGCTGGCTTAGGGCTAGGTCCCGTCGGAGCAAGACGGGAGCGGTGAATGCTCAAGATTTCCCAGGTGACGCGGCGCTTCGGAGCAAAAACCGCGGTAGACGGCGTCAACCTCGAAATCCCCGCCGGCCAGATGGTCGGCGTCATCGGCCGCTCCGGCGCCGGCAAGTCGACGCTCCTGCGGATGATCAACCGGCTGATCGATGTCTCCGATGGCAGCATCGAGTTCGACGGCACCACCGTCTCGGCGCTCCGCGGCCAGGCCCTGCGCGATTGGCAGCGCGACTGCGCCATGATCTTCCAGCAGTTCAACCTCGTGCCGCGCCTCGACGTCATCACCAACGTGATGCTCGGCCGGCTCAACCGCCGCAACACCATCCTCTCGCTGCTCCAGATCTTCTCCGAGACCGAGCAGCTGATGGCCCTGAAGGCACTCGAAAAGCTCGACATCGCCCAGACCGCCAGCCAGTGGGCGCAGACCCTTTCGGGTGGCCAGCAGCAGCGCGTCGCCATCGCCCGGGCACTGATGCAGGAGCCAAAGATTCTCCTCGCCGACGAGCCGATCGCCTCGCTCGATCCGCGCAACGCCAAGATCGTGATGGACTCCCTTGCCGCCATCAACGAGGAGCAGGGGATCACCGTCATCACCAACCTCCACACCCTCGATACGGCGCGGACCTACTGCGAGCGCATCATCGGGATGGCGCAGGGCAGGGTGGTATTCGACGGCACGCCCGATGAACTCACCACCGAGGTCGCCCGCGAACTCTACGGCGCCGATGGTCTCGCCGAGGCTTTCTCGGAAGAGATGACCTCCACCAGCCTCGAGCCGGTGATCCCCAAAAAGAAGAAGGCGCCCAAGGCCGTCGTCGTGGCCGGTGCGGCGCTCGCCGAAGCGCGCCTGCCCAACTGAGGCGCGCCCTTTTCCCACGTCATTCGCGACCGGCCGGACAGCGCCGGCGCGAGAGTGCAAATCGCGTCAGCAAAGGAGATCTCCCATGTCTGCGATCCGCAACGTCCTGATGGCTACCCTGGCCGTCACCGCTCTCACCACCCCCATCTTCGCCCAGGAGCTCGATGTCATCCGCATCGGCCTGCTCGGCGGCGAGAACGAGACCGACCGCCTGGCCGACAACCAGTGCCTGGTCGACAAGCTGCCGGCCGCGCTCGGCGTCAAGGAAGTCAAGCTCTTCCCCGCCGCCGACTATGACGGCGTGATCCAGGGCCTCCTCGGCGGCACGCTCGACATCGCGGGCCTCGGCGCTTCGGGCTATGCGGCCGTCTACCTGCAGGATCCCGATGCGGTCGAGCCGTTCGTCACCACCGTGCAGACCGACGGTTCTACCGGCTATCACTCGGTGATGCTGACGCGGAAGGATTCCGGCATCAAGACGCTCGCAGACGCCAAGGGCAAGAAGCTCGGCTACGCCGATCCGGACTCGACCTCGGGCTACCTGATCCCGCTCGTGACGCTGCCGGACGATCCGGCCCTGGCCGGTGCCAAGCCGGATCAGTTCTTCTCCGAAACCTCGTTCAACGGCGGCCACGAGAACAACGTGCTGGCGCTGCTCGACGGCAAGGTCGATGTGGCAGTGACCTGGGCCTCGGGCGTCGGCGAGTTCTCCGAGGGTTATACCTCCGGCAACATCCGCACCATGGTCGACAAGGGCATGCTCGACATGGAGGACGTCGTCCAGGTCTGGGAATCGCCGCTGATCCCCAACGGTCCGCTGGTGATGCGCTCGGACCTGCC
>DATCRS010000372.1:0-2759 GCA_036568845.1 Devosia sp.
TCAAATGGGCGAAGTCGCAAGGCATTCCGGTCGGACCGGGCCGCGGCTCCGGCGCCGGCTCGCTGGTGGCCTTTGCCACCACGATCACCGACCTCGACCCGCTGCGCTACAACCTCCTCTTCGAACGCTTCCTCAATCCCGAGCGCGTCTCGATGCCGGACTTTGACATCGACTTCTGCCAGGACCGGCGCGAAGAGGTGATCAAGTACGTCCAGTCCAAATATGGCTACGACCAGGTCGCCCAGATCATCACCTTCGGTACGCTGCAGGCCCGCGCCGTGCTGCGCGACGTCGGCCGCGTGCTGCAGATGCCCTACGGCCAGGTCGACCGCATCTGCAAGCTGGTGCCGGCAAACCCCGCGGACCCCTGGTCGATCGAGCGCACGCTCAAGGACGTGCCGCAATTCCGGCAGATGTCCGAGGAGGACGAGCAGGTCGGCCAGCTCGTCGCCGTCGCCCGCAAGCTCGAGGGACTCTTCCGCCACGCCTCGACCCATGCCGCCGGCATCGTCATCGGCGACCGGCCGCTGCAGGAACTGGCGCCGCTCTACCGCGATCCGCGTTCGGACATGCCGGTGAGCCAATACAACATGAAGTGGGCCGAAGCGGCGGGCCTCGTCAAATTCGACTTCCTGGGCCTCAAGACGCTCACCACCATCCAGCGCGCCGTGGACATGGTGAACCGTAACAATCCGGGTACCAATTTCCGCATCGAGGACATCCCGCTCGACGACGCCAAGACCTATCACCTCTACCAGGTCGGCGACACCGCCGGCGTGTTCCAGGTGGAAGGGCAGGGCATGCGCCGGGCGCTGATCGACATGAAGCCCGACCGCTTCGAGGACATCATCGCCCTCGTGGCGCTCTACCGCCCCGGCCCGATGGAAAACATCCCCACCTTCTGCGCCCGTAAGCGCGGCGACGAGGCCATCGAATACCCGCACGAGGCGCTGAGCACCGTGCTCGACGAGACCTATGGGATCATCGTCTACCAGGAACAGGTGATGCAGATCGCCCAGATCCTCTCGGGCTATTCGCTCGGCGAGGCGGATCTGCTGCGTCGCGCCATGGGCAAGAAGATCAAGGCCGAGATGGACGCCCAGCGCGTCCGTTTCCAGGAAGGCGCTGTGCGCTACGGCCTCAAACCCGGCCTCGCCGACACCATCTTCGACCTGCTGGCAAAGTTCGCCAACTACGGCTTCAACAAGAGCCACGCCGCGACCTACGCGCTCGTCTCGTACCAGACGGCCTATCTCAAGGCCCATTATCCGGTCGAGTTCTACGCCGCGACCATGACGCTCGACATGGGCAACACCGACAAGCTCGCCGAATTCCGCGCCGACGCCAAAAAGCACAACCACGAGCTGGTGCCCCCGTGCGTCAATCGCTCGCTCGACGTCTTCGACGCGCGCGGCGGCAAGATCTACTACGCCATCGGCGCGGTGAAGGGGGTGGGGCAGGCGGTCGCCGAACACATCGTCGAGGCCCGCGGCCAGACGCCCTTCACCGACCTCGCCGATTTCGCCACCCGGGTCGATCCGCGCATCATCAACCGGCGGACGCTGGAAACGCTGGTCAATGCCGGTGCCTTCGACCAGCTGGTGCCGCGCCGCGAGCAGGCTTTTGCGGCCATCGACGCCATCATCGGCACGGCGCAACGGACGAGCTCGAACGCCAGCGACGGCATCGTCGATATGTTCGCGTCCGACCGGCCGGAGCCCATAAAGCTCACGCAGAACATTACCAACTGGCGACCGGAAGAGCGGCTCGAGCGCGAGCGCGCGGCCATCGGCTTCCACCTCTCCGGCCATCCGCTCGACCAGTAGTCCGAACTCTTCGAACGGCTGAAGGTAAAACCCTGGCTGGAGTTCGAGCGGGCGGTGAAGGACCACGGCTTCACTGGCGGCAAGCTCGCCGGCACCATCTCGTCGCGGAACGACCGGCGCACCCGAAAGGGCACGCCGATGGCGATCGTGACGCTGTCGGACGCCACCGGCAGCTTTGAGGTCATCGCCTTCTCCGAGCAGATCACCCAGTTCTCCGACGTGCTGCAGGCCGGCAAGTCGGTGATCCTCACCGTCGAGGCCGACGAGCGGCCGGACGGCATTGGCCTCAGGCTCCTTGGCGCCGAGCCGATCGAGAAGGCGGCCGAGCGCGTCGGCAAGGAACTCCGCATCTTCGTCGAGTCCGCCACCTGCCTGGCACCGATCCGCTCGCAGCTCAAACCCGGCGGGGAAGGGCACGTGGTCTTCGTCATTCCCAAAGGTGCCACGCGAGATTACGAGGTGGACGTGCCCGGCAAGTTCCGGCTGACCTCGGAGCTTGCCGGTGCGGTGAAGTCGATGTCGGGGGTCATGGATGTGCGGCTGAACTGAGGCCATGCTGACGATTTGAGCGAACGCGACCAGGCGCCCGGCGGACCCCAGTCCGTCGGGATGCACTGATGAAGGACTGCGCCGGCGGGCCAGAGGCCCGGGAAAGGCGTAGTGCACAAAGACTGGGCCTGTTGGCCCGCCGGCGCGACCGGACGTTTCCACCTCGCTCCGGCGGACCGCGGGGATCTCCCCGGAACCCGCAGCATCGTACCGCCCTCCGGGCGGCAGGACACCACTGGCGGGCCCTCGCCACCCTCTGGGGATGGCATCCGGCCGGCCGGAACTTCGGCAAGGAGGGCGCGACACCCTCCATCCGATCCTCACCCCGCGAACCGTTCGCTCGCGATCCCGTCCAGTGCGGGGTCAGTAGGAGGAGTCTAGGAC
>DATCRS010000373.1:0-7035 GCA_036568845.1 Devosia sp.
GCCTACCAGCCGGCGAGGCCGAGCTGCTGGGCCTGCTTGCGCACGTCTTCGTCGTAGAGCGCGGCGGCATCGGCTGCCGAGCGGATGCCCGAACCGACTTCGACCGTGAGGTTCTCGAGGTTCGGCCCCTTGATCGGCGACACGAATTCGAGCGCCGGTGCGGTGCGGCCGTCGGCCTCGAAATAGACCGCCATGTCGGCAACGCCGGCCGGCACCTCGGCGGGCAGCTCGCAGCCCTTGATGAGGAACGGACCCGTCACCGGCGAGGTCTCCTTCCAGATATCGCAGGCTTCCGTGCTCGCCGCGAAGGCGACGAAGCGCTTGGCCAGCTCGACATTGGGGCTCGAGGCGGCAATGTACATGCCCTGCGGCATCCACACCGTCGCGCCGTTCTTGTCGGCGGTCTTCCCCGGGATGCCGAAGAAGCCGACATCGTTGAGCTGGTCGGGGTAGTTCTGCCCGATATTGCCGATTGCAAAGGTCAGCATCGGATAGTGCGCGCCCTCTCCTTCGGCCACCATGCGCAGGGCATCGTCGAGCGTCGCCGCGGCGAAGTCCTCGTTGAGGTAGCCGGCCTTGAAGACATCTTCCTGATGCTGGAAGCCGGCCATCGCGGCCTCGCTCGTTGCATACTTGGCCTGGTTGTTGGTGTAGCGCTCGGCAAAGTCCGGCTCGGCCGCCTGGACGTTGTAAAAGTCGGCGAGCACGAAGAGCTGGCTGGTCCAGGTCGTGCCGTAGCTCTGGATCACCGCGGTCTTGCCGGCCTCCTTCACCTTGGCGCTGTTGGCCATGAACTCGTCCCAGGTCATGGGCACCGAAAGGCCGAGCTCGTCGTAGACCTTCTTGTTGTAGAGTACGCCACCGGCCATGGCCAAGCCGAACGGAGCGCCGCGCACGGTGCCGTCAGGTGCCGTCACCGTCTGCTTGAAGCTGTCGAGGACGTTGGCCTGCCATGGCTCGTTGCTGAGATCGACCGTGGTCTCGGTAGGGTTGATGGCCTGAAACAGCGAACCGGAATTGTAGTAGAAGATGTCGGTCATGGTGTTGGTCGCCAGCCGGCTCTTCACCATGTTGTCGCGCTCGGTGCCGCCGGGACCGATCTCGATCTCGATATTGATGTCGGGGTTCTGCTCCTCGAACGCCGCCGTGAGCGCTTCGGTATAGGCGAGGAGCGCTTGGTCGTCGGCGCCCGCAAAGAGCGTCAATGTCGTCTGCTGTGCGAACGCTGCACTCGTCAGCGCCGTGACCGCGAGGAGCGCGGTGGCAGGGCCGGCAAGAACCGTCCTCGGCTTGTTATGGTTCATTCTGTCTTCCTCCCAATAGGACCCGCACCGGCGGGCCATTCCTTTCCCGCCGCCCTCAGGGGGTGCGGGCGTTGACGTCGAGATCGTTGACCGGCAACCGGGCCGGCGCGAGATAGTCGAAGGTGATGACGTGGTCGCCCGCCGCGAGCTCGCGGTCCCCACCTGGCCATGCGGCGCCATCGACGCTGATATTCGGCGCCTTGAGCCGCAGCACACCGCGCGAGCCGGCGGGCACGGTGACCTCGTAGCGCACCTTGCCGCCCTCGAGCGTCCAGCCGGCCTTGATTGTCCCCTTCTCCGAGTCATGACTGGCCTTGACCGGCGAGAGTTCGGGGATGATCACCGGCTCGAAGATGACTGTCGCAAAGCCCGGGTCTTCCGGATCGGGCCGGAAGCCGGCCACGCCTTCGAGCAGCCACTGGCACACTGCGCCATAGGCGTAGTGGTTGTAGGAGTTCATGCGCGGGTTGTAGATTTCGCCGTCGGGCCCGATCGCGTCCCAGCGCTCCCAGATCGTGGTGGCGCCCATCTTCACCTGATAGAGCCAGCCTGGCACGTCTTCCTGCAGGAACACGTCGGCCGCGATGCCCGGCTCACCGATCTTCACCAGCGCCGGCAGCAGCGCCGGCGTACCGATGAAGCCAGTGCCGATGCGGCCGTCGGAGCGGAGGATGGCGTTCTTGAAGTACCGCTTCGCCGCTTCCCGCTTCTCGTCGGGGATGAGGTCGTGGAGGAAGGCCAGCGCATAGGAAGTCTGGTCGTCATAGGCGAGCCGGCCCGAGGGCGTGACGAACTCTCGGGCGAAGGCCTCCTTGACCTTGGCGGCCTTCTCTTCCATCCGCGCCGCAGTGGCGGCGTCGCCGACGATGCGGGCGATGCGCCCGACCAGCGTCGAGGTGATGAAGAGGTAGATCGTCGCCGCAGCGTCGTCGCCGATGGTCGGCAGCGGCTTGGCCGATGGACCGCTGGGTTGCAGCCAGTCGCCGAAGGTGAAGCCGCGCCCACCCCATTGCCGTGGCGGTGAAACGACCGGGCCGTCGCTGATCGACCAGACGAAGTCGACCCACTTGGTCATCGCCGGCAGCGCTTCGGCGAGAATGTCCTTGTCGCCGTAGTGGAGATAAAGCTGCCAGGGCACCACCGCGATGGCGTCGCCCCAGCCGGTCGAGCCGAAAAAACCCGGATAGTCCTTGGGCTGCAGCCGCGTCGGATCGGGAACGACATGCGGCACCGCCCCGTCCTCGCGCTGATCGGCGATGACGTCGCGCACCCATTTGGTGAGGAAAGTATGCGCATCGGCGAGGTAGCAGGCGGTGCCGGCAAAGACCTGCGCATCGCCGGTCCAGCCCAGCCGTTCGTCGCGTTGCGGGCAGTCGGTCGGCACCTCGATGAAGTTGGAGCGCTGGCTCCAGACCGTGTTGAGCACCAGCCGGTTGACCAGTGGATTGGCCGAGGTGAAGGACGCGGTCTGCTCGGTCACCGAGCTCACCGGCACCGACTCGATCTTCGAAATCGTCGCCTTGCCGGTGATGGCCACGCGCACATAGCGGTAGCCCTGGAAGGTGAAGGTCGGCCGGTAGTGCTCCTCCCCCTTGCCCGACAGCGTATAGTCGAGCTTGGCCTCGGCGGTGCGATAGTTGACGTTGTAGAACTGCCCGTCCTTATCGAGGATTTCGCCGTGCTCGACCACCATGCGCGCCCCGGCATCGCCCGAGACGGTGAAGGCCACATAGCCGCCGAGGTTCTGGCCGAAATCGTAAACGGTGCGGCCTTCGGCATCGGTCCAGGACTTGACCGGCGCGATGGCTGGAAGCTCGCGCACCGGCGTCGTCTCATGCGCGATGAGCGTGCTCTTGTCGAACGGCAGCACGGCGGTGCCGGCGGTCACCTTCGGCTCGAACCGCGCATCGACCTCTTCGCCGAAATAGATGCCGGATTTGCGGATGGCGAGCTCGCCGCTCTCCCAGCTGGCGTCGGTGACGAGCACCGGCTTGGTGTCGCCGGGACTGGTCCGCAGCTCGGCGATGGCGGCGATATGCTCACCCCAGACGTTGAAGAGCGGCGCACCGCCCCACATGAGCTGCCCACGCAGCCAGCCGTCGGCGAGCCAGATCTCGATCTCGTTCTCGCCGGCGCTGAGCAGGTTGCCGACGTCATAGGTCTGGTAGGACAGGCGTTTGTCATAGGCCGTCCAGCCCGGCGTCAGCAGGTCGTTGCCGACGCGCTCACCATTGATGAAGCAGCGATAGAGGCCGAGCGCGCTGATGCGCAGCACCTCGCGGCCACCAACCGAACCCAGGGTGAAGCGTTTGCGGATGAAGCTGGCCGGCGTGCCGACCCCTTTGTCGCTCAGTGGCCTCACCATCTCGGCGACCCAGCCAATGGCTGTCGATTCGGCGGCGTGGCTCTCCATCACGTCGTTCACCTGAACGCTCCTTCCCTTCGCCTTGGCGGCGTGTGTATTGTTCTACGTATAGCGTTCTACATTTTCTGCAGAATGGCAATGGGCATTCGTCGCGAAGCGTGAGAGAAGGGGCGGGAGGGAGCTTGCCGATGGACAATCCGGTTGCAGGCCGAAGGCCCGGACGCGTCACCATCAAGGATGTTGCCGCCGACGCGGGCGTCTCGGTGGCCGCCGTATCGAAGGTGCTGCGCGACGCCTACGGGGTGAGCGACGCCCTGCGGGCCAAGGTCCGCGCCTCGATGCAAAAGCTCAACTACCGGCCGCTGGCGGCCGCGCGCGGCATGCGCGGCCAGACCTTCACGCTCGGATTCCTCATCCCGGACCTGCACAACCCATTCTTCTCCGACATTTTCGCCGGAATGACCGCCGCGCTGGAACGCACGCAGTATCAAATGCTGCTCGGCGTCAGCGACTCTGCCGAGCCGCATGAGAAGGCGTTGATGGAGTCCATGATCGACCGGCAGATGGACGGCGTGATGGTGATCGGCCCGCGCATGCCCATCGACGAGATTCGCGACTTCGCGGCCCGCATCCCGACGGTTCTCATTGCCCATCACCCGCGCGAGGACGAAAACTTCGACACCGTCAACAACAACGACCGGCACGGCGCCGAGCTTGTCGTCCAGCATCTCGTCGCCGGCGGCTACAGGAACATCGCCTACCTCTCACAGGACATTCACGGCGCCAACCTGGAGACGATGGTCACGACCGAGCGCGAAATAGGCTACCGTGCCGCCATGCGCGATGCGGGCCTCGGCAAGTACATCCGCGTCGTGAAGGCGATGCAGACATCACGCGAAACCCAGGCCGAGGCGCGCCAGCTTCTGCAAGCGCGCACCCCGCCCGAAGCCATCTTCTGCTGGACCGACTTCATTGCGCTCGAGGTGCTGAGCGTCGCCCGCGAGCTGGGCCTCTCCGTGCCGGGCGACCTCGCCGTTGTCGGCTACGACAACACCTCCTATTGCGACCTCGCGCAGAACAGCCTCACCAGCATTGACCAGTCCGGCCAGGTGCTCGGGCTGCAGGCAGCACGGCTCCTCATCGAGCGCATCCGGGGCCGCACCGAGCCCGAGAACTTCGTCATGACCCCCCGCGTCGTCGCCCGCAACAGCTCGCGGGCCAAGGCGGGGTAGCGGTGCGACGTCTCAGTCGGCCACCCCTTACTGAAACATCTCGGCTCCATCGCCCTTCTCCCCTTGAGGGAGAAGGTGCCCGAAGGGCGGATGAGGGGTATATCTCCACATCCGCTATGGCTGAGGGATACCCCTCATCCGTCTCGGCCTTCGGCCGATCCACCTTCTCCCTCAAGGGGAGAAGGATTTCCGACTTCTAGTCCTGCGGTGGCGCCGCCCTAGACCTATTGGTCCACTATCCGTCGTGCCCGGGCGATCACCGGCGCATCGACCATCCTGCCGTCAAGCGCAAAAGCCGCGTCGCTCTTTTCTGCAGCTTCGATCACCCGTCGGGCCCAGTCCAGCTCCGTCTCCGTCGGAGTGAAAGCGTCGTTGAGGATCGGCACCCCGGAGGGGTGGATGCAGGTCGCGCCGTCGAAGCCGTGGGCCTCGGCCTCACGTGCGGCAGCGCTGAGCGCATCGAGGTTCGAATAGTCGGCGACCGACTGCAGCAATCCGAAGGACAGTTTGCCTTCGGCCTTGGCCGCGTAGTGCACCATCAGCTTGGGGTGCTGCAGCACCTCTGGTGTCGGCGTGCCGCCCGTGACTGCCGTGAAGTCCTCGGCGCCGAAGCAAAGCGCCATGACCCGCTGCACCCGGGCGATGGCGCGCGCATCCAGCATCGCGGCCGGGTCCTCGATCATCGCGACGAACGGCATCGTCGGACGTCCCAATGCCGTCTCTTCGGCCCGCAGCGTCCCTGCCAGCGACTCCAGCGCCCGAGGGTCGCTGGCCTTGGGGACGAACAGCCCATAGGCTCCGCCGCGACAGGCGGCCAATGCATCCTCGCGCTGCCGTGCACCGCTGTTGACCCGCACGAAGACTGTGGCCTCGTTCTGACCCACCGACTGAATCGACCGGTCGAGCGAGTCCCGCGCCGCATCCTTCTGTGCCTCCGGCACGGCATCCTCGAGGTCTAGGATGATGGCATCGGCGCCCCGCTCATGTGCCTTGGCGATGAAGCGCTCCGAGTGCGCCGGCACATAGAGCAGCGAGCGCAGTCTCATAGTGCGACTCCGATCTCGCCCAACACTTCGGCGGTGTGCTCACCCAGCTCCGGCGCCGGTCGCCGGAACGTACCCGGCGTCTCCGAGAGACGCGGCAGGATGTTGTGCACCGGCAACGAGCCGAATTGCGCGTCCTCCACATCGACGATGATGCCACGCTCGCGGAAATGGGCGTCGGTCGCGATGTCGGCGATCGAGTAGATCGGCCCCACCGTCGCCCCGGCTTCGCGCATGATCCTGAGCGCCTCGTCATGGCCGTGCTGCGCGAACCACTCACCCACCGCCGCATCGACCAGATCGCGATGCTTCACCCGGTCCGAATTGGTCCTGAAGCGCGGATCGTCGTTCATCTCCGGCCTGCCGATCACCTCGAAGATCCGCTTCGCTACCTGCGGCGTCGAGCCCGAAAGCGCCACATACTTGCCGTCGGCACAGCGATAGACGTTGCGCGGCGACGCGGTGTTCGACGCGGACCCCGACCGTTCCTTCACCTTGCCGGTCACCTGGTAGATCGCCGCCTCCGGCCCCAGCACCGAATACATCGGCTCGAGCAGCGAAAGGTCGATTACCTGTCCCCTGGCCCTGCCGCGAAACCGCGCGAAGAGCGCGGTGACGGTGGCGCTGGCGCCGTACACACCGGCAATCATGTCGGCCAGCGCCAGCGGCGGCAGCACCGGCTCGCGGTCCGGGAAGCCGGTGCGATGGGCAAACCCGCTCATCCCCTCGATGATGGTCCCGAACCCCGGATACTGCGCATAGGGCCCGGTCTGCCCGAATCCCGAGATGCGGACGATGATGAGATCGGGGTTCGCCGCGAGCAACGCCTCCGGCGCCAGCCCCATCTCCTCGAGCGTCCCCGGCCGGAAATTCTCGATGAACACATCCGCCGTCTTGAGCAGCGCCCGCAGCGCCTCCATCTGCGGTGCTTCGCGGAGGTTCAGCACCACCGAGCGCTTGTTGCGCCCATAGGTCTTCCAGTAGAGCGAATGCCCATCGTCGCGCCACTCGCGCAGCGGGTCGCCCTGCGGCGGCTCGATCTTGACGACATCCGCCCCGAAATCGGCAAGCTGCAGGCTCAGCATGTTACC
>DATCRS010000374.1:0-3377 GCA_036568845.1 Devosia sp.
GCCTTGAAGTTTCGCAGTTCCCTCCGCCGCCGCGGCGGCAGGCGGCGCGGCCTCGGGAGCGGGCGTCGCGGCCGCGGTTTCCGAACCAGCCTCACCGGCCTCGCCCTCGTCGTCGAGGCCGGCGCGCGGGTTCTCGAGATAGCCGATCAGCGCCTCGATCGCCTCGATCGCGTCGGCGCCGTTGGCGCGCACGGTGACTTCCTGGTTTTCCTTGACCGCCAGCAGCATCAGCTTGACCGAGCTCTTGGCGCTGACCGCCTTGCCGTCCTTGACCAGCTCGACATCGGATTCGAAACCCTTGGCGAGTTTCACGAACCGCGTGGCGGGACGGGCGTGCAAACCTTCGTGCACTCTGACGATGGTCGAGCGTTCCATGGCAATACTCTAGGTTTGGGCGCCGTCGACAGACAGCGCGGATATTATCAGGCGGCGATGGTGATGACAGCGCCCGGTGTCAGGGCGGCCACGAGCGCTCCGGTATCGACCTCGGATGCGCAAACCTCGCCCGGCCTTTCGGCTTCGGACGCTCCATTGAAGGAGATCACGACATGGCCCATCTCTCGGACCTTGCTCCAGGCCGTGTCGCCTACAGCCGTTATGACAGCCGAAACCGGTCCGAGCGTGATCGACGCGCCTTTCGCTGGCCCGTTATCGCTCGGGCCTTCCTCCGTCTTGTGCAGCACGGAGACCTCGGCCAGTTCGGGAGGCGAGCCATCCGCGAACAGGATGAGCACGCCGCCCTCGGCGAGGTCCGCCACTTCGGGTCCTATTGCCGTGACCCGTGTCTTGAGAAGAACCGACATATGGCGAACCTCGTTTTTACTGATGTTTTAGAACACGATCAGGGAGACGACCCATGCGATCAGCACGGAAACCGGGCCCATGATCTGGCGGCTGATGAGCACCGCCGGCACACCGATTTCGATCGTCTTCGGCTTGGCCTCACCGAGCGCCAGACCGACGGGGACGAAATCGCAACCCACCTGGGTGTTGTAGGCAAACAGCGCCGGCAGCGCCATTGCGGGCGAGATGGTGCCGTTGGCGATCTGCGGGCCGATGATGGCGACGCCGATGACCTGCGCGATGACCGCGCCCGGTCCCAGGATGGGCGACAGGAACGGCAGGCCGCAGATGGCCGAGATGACCAGCAGGCCGACGATGTTGTTGGCGAGTGGACCCATCGGCTGCGCCAGCACGTCGCCGATGCCGGTATAGAGGATGAGGCCGATCAGCATGGTCACGAAGGCCATGAAGGGCAGCACGTTGCGGACGACCTGATCGATGGTGCGGCGGCCGGAATTGAAGAAGATGCCGACGACGCGCCCCATGACGCGGCCGATCGAGCTGATCAGGCCGATAAGCCCGCCTTCGCTCGGCAGCGGCTCGGCCGCCCTGGCAGTGGTGTTGTTGCCTGAACTCATCGTTGCTGCTCCCCCCGCAGTGGTAACCGCTTCGGATCCGTCCGCCATTGTGACGTTGGCTGGCTTCACGCCCGAAACGTAGATGTCTTCCGTGATGAACTGGGCGAGCGGACCCGCCTGGCCGACCGGCGTCAGGTTGACGGTCGGGATACGCTTGCGCGGATAGACGCCGCAGCGCGCCGTGCCGCCGCAGTCGACGACGACGACCGCCATCTCGCTTTCGATCGGCGGCGACTTGAAGCCGTCGACGGCCTGGGCGCCGGTCATGTCGGCAATGAGCTGCGCCACCGGATGGATGCCGCCGCCGGTCACCGACACGACCTTGTTGCGCTGCTCGGTCGGCTCGATGACCAGAGGGCCGCCCCAACCGGTGGAGCCCTTCGAGATCTTTACTGCCTTGTATGTCTTGGCCATGGTGTCCTCCCGCCCTTAGAGCTCGACGCCCTGGCGGCGTGCCATGATGGCCGTGATGCGCTCGGTCAGGATGCCCTTCAGCAGGATGACGACGAGGCCGACGATGGCGTACCAGATGGCCACCTTGACGTGATAGCCATTGGCGATGACGCCCCGCTTCTCGAGGTCGAGCAGCGCGACCAGCATGCCGCCCCAGACGAAATATTCGCCGGGATTGATGTGCGGGAAGAGGCCGAGCGGCGGATGCACATAGGACACTGCCGCGTCGTAGAAGGCAGGCTTGTGTTTTTCTTCCAGGAAGGAGCCGAAGGTGTAGGCCATCGGGTTGGTGAGGAAGAACACCGACAGGACCGGCAGCACGGTATAGCGGGTCAGCGCGATGCGGCCGGCGCCGCGGGCGAGACCGTGGACGCGCTCCTCGCCGACCAGTTCGGTGACGGCGTAGAAGGCGGTCATCAGCACGACCAGCGTCGGGATGATGCCGGTGACGAAGCCGGCGAACACTTCGCCGCCCTTCTGGAAGATGCCGATGAAGTATTTGCCGATCGCGGTCAGCCAGCCGAGCTGCTCTTCCTGCTGCACGTTCTTCAGCTGTTCCTTCAGCTGATCGGCGGTGACCGGCGCGTTGTCGGTCGTCGCCTGCGCCAGGACCACGAGATGATCGGTGGCATGCTCGACGCCGAGCTTGCCGTGCCAGGCAGCATCCGAGACCATGGTGCCTGCGACATGCAGGTTGTGCACCGCGAGGTCCGCATGCTGCGCCAATAACGAAATTACAGACATTTCTCCTCCTTATGACCCCTGCCGGTCATTCCCAGCCGGCTGCCGGCGTCGTTTAAGCCCTTGCTACGTTCAAGCCGGCCAGGCCCGGCTTCTTCCCCGGCTCCGACCGCGCGCGGTCGATCTGCTCGATCGCCCGTTTCACGGCCTCGGCCACACCGGGTTCCCCCTCCCCCATGATCGCAGGGTTGGACCGGAGTCGATCGAGGGGGATGCCCTCGAATTCTTCATGTCGCTTGAACTTGGTCAGCACCGAACGGCCGCTCATGACCATCATGCGGCGCACGATGAGATCCGGCGTCACGACGATGAGCGCGATGGTGCCCTTGGCGAGGCGACCGCGGAAATTGCCGGCGCCGACGAAGCCGTCCTTGTATTGGCTGGTGACGCCTTTGAAGACGTCCGAATAGTGCCGCATCTGCAGCCAGACGCCCAGCGATTGCAGCGCCCAGACAACAAACAGCAGAAGCAGCGCCCACTGCCAGATCGCCATTTCGGTTTCCTCCCGAGTCGCTTTCTTCGGCACATATTGAACGGAGCCGAGACGACCCGAAAGTGAGAACATTTGTTTCCGAGAATGTCAACATGTATTATATTAGCCGCTATAACGCTCCACAGCCGGCTGGCCGATTTCGGCATCGGCAGCGCCTGTGCTAGCCTGTCGCCAAACGGGATATGAGACATGGACCTGCCTTTCAGGCACGAACTCGCGCTTATGCCGGACCTTCGCCACCGGCTGCGGCAGTTGCGCTGGTTCCGCGC
>DATCRS010000375.1:0-3603 GCA_036568845.1 Devosia sp.
GATCTCTACCAGGTCCACCAATGGGACGGGCAGACCCCGCTCGAGGAGACGATCGAAGCGCTCGATACGCTCGTCAAGCAGGGCAAGGTCCGCTATGTCGGCTGCTCGAACTACTCGGCCTGGCACCTGATGAAGGCGCTAGCCATTGCCGATGCCAGCCACCGCCAGCGCTTCGTCTCGCAGCAGATTCACTACACGCTTTATTCGCGCGAGGCCGAATACGAGCTGATCCCCCTCGGCATCGATCAGGGCGTCGGCGTCATGGTCTGGTCGCCGCTTGCCGGCGGCTGGCTGACCGGCAAGTACACGCGCAACACCAAGCCCTCGGACGGGCGCCAGGTCCGCGGCTTCCGCGAGCCGCCGATCTACGACGAGGCCCGCCTCTGGGATACGGTCGACGTCATCAACGATGTCGCCGCCGCGCACGGCGTCTCCGGCGCCCAGGTCTCGCTCGCCTGGCTGCTGCAGCGTCCGCTGGTAGCGACTGTCATCATCGGCGGCCGCAACATCGGGCAGTTCGAGGATAACCTCAAGGCCGCCGACCTCAAGCTCACCGCCGACGATATCGCCAAGCTCGACAAGATCTCCCAGCCCCTCCTCATTTATCCCTACTGGCACCAGAATTTTTCGGTCACCGACCGTATGACGGAGGCGGATCTCGCGCTACATCGGGCGTATATGGAGCATTAATTCCTGACCCATCGCCTCAGCTTCAGCTTGACGAAGTTTAGAACTCTTATAAACTACGAGGCCTCACCAGCGGGGAATCGTGATGAAGCTGACGCGCCAAACCAACTATGCCATCCGGGCTTTGGTCTATTGCGCGGTCAATGAGCCGGGGCTGAGCCGCGTCGCCGATATCGCCAGGGCGCACGGCATTTCCGAGCTCTTCCTGTTCAAGCTGATCAAGCCGCTGGTCGAGAACGGGCTCTTGAAAACCGTGCGCGGCCGGCATGGCGGCATCAGACTCGGCCGGCCTGCCGACGAGATCACGCTGCTCGACACCATCCGCCTGACGGAAGAGAATTTCGCCATGGCGGAGTGCTTCGAGGGTGGCGATGTTGCCTGCCCGCTGGTCGACAGCTGCGATCTGAACGCCACCTTGCGCGAGGCGCTGGGGGCGTTCTTCGAGGTGCTCGAGAGCAAGACCATTGCCGACCTCGCCGGCAACCGCCGTTCGCTGCGCGAACGGCTGGGTCTCAAGTTCGAGGACATGGAGCCGGTTCTCGCGGCTGTAAACTAGGCCAGACGGGCACCGGAAGATCCGCGAAGCGAACCTCCCAGGCGCCCGTCCGCCAAGGCTCCGCTTAGAGAACCTTGGCCTTGCAGTCGCGACCGGCTTCGATGCCGGCGTTCTGATTGGTCGCCAGCACATGTGCGCCCGGCGCCAGGTCGGCGACCAGTGTGTAGGTGCCGGAATCCATCCCCTGCACCGTCCACTTGATCTTGGTGCCGGCAGAGAGCTTAACGGTGCTCTTGTTGGTGAAGCGGATGTCGTCGGGGAATTCCGACGGCGTACCGGCAACCATGCAGCTGGCGAACTTGCCCAGCTGCAGCGTACCGCGGTTGATTTCCACGCCGGTATTGATCTGGATGCCGCCATTGCCGGCGACGGCCAGGGTGGTGGTGACGAGCACGGCAGCGAGCGCGCCGCCAACGATTTTGGTGATCGAGTTCATAGTCAGTCTTCTCCTGTTTGATCGGCGGCCGGTGCCATTCTGGCGACCCGTTTTGAACCGTCCGATCGGGTGGCCGGAAACTGCCCCGCTGGCTTTGAACGCACACTGAGTCCGCCATTTAGTGCCCATTCACGTCGATGAACGGGCCTTCACCGGGCTCAACCGAGCCTTGATCGCGCCATGTGTGGCGTGCTCTATGCCGCCGACCCCACCTAGGATGGATACATGGCCGCGGCGCCCATACTCGCCCTGCAGGATATCGCCTTGACGTTCGGCACCACGCGATTGCTCGAGGCGGCGGAGCTTTCCGTGCTGCCGGGAGAAAAGATCGCGCTGGTCGGCCGCAACGGTTCGGGCAAGTCGACGCTCCTCAAGATCGCGGCGGGCGAGATCGAGGCCGATGCGGGCAAGCGGTTCCTCCAACCCGGCGCCACCATCCGCTACCTGCCGCAGGAGCCGGACCTCTCGGCCTTCCCCACCACGCTCGCCTATGTCGAGGCAGGCATGCAGGCCGGCGACGACCACTATCGCGCCACCTACCTCCTCAATGCACTGGGCCTTTCGGGCGAGGAAAGCCCCAAGACTCTCTCTGGCGGTGAGGCCCGCCGTGCCGCGCTGGCGCGGGTGCTGGCACCCGAGCCCGACATCATCCTCCTCGATGAGCCGACCAACCATCTCGACCTGCCAGCGATCGAGTGGCTCGAGGCCGAACTCTCGACCATCAAGTCGGCGCTGGTCATCATCAGCCACGATCGGCGCTTCCTCGCTGACCTCACCCGGGCGACCATCTGGCTCGAACGCGGCCTCACCCGCCGCCTCAACAAGGGGTTCGGCGCCTTCGAGGAATGGCGCGATACCGTGCTCGAGCAAGAGGAGCTGGCGCGGCACAAACTCGATCGCCAGATTGTCCGCGAAGAGCACTGGCTGACCTACGGCGTCTCGGCCCGGCGCAAGCGCAATGTCCGCCGGCTCGATGCACTCTTCGACCTCCGCCAGCAGCGCAAGGAGCAGCGTCGCGCCGTCGGCGAGGTGAAGATCTCGGTCTCCGAGGCCGACACTTCCGGCAAGATGGTGATGGAGGCCGAACACATCTCCAAGACCTACGACAAGCCGATCGTCAGCGACTTCTCGACCCGCATCATCCGCGGCGACCGGGTCGGCATCGTCGGCGCCAATGGCGCGGGCAAGACCACGCTCATCCGCATGCTGACCGGCGAGCTCGCGCCCGACAGTGGCCGCGTGCGGCTCGGCGCCAATCTCGAGCTCGCAACGCTTGACCAGCGCCGCGCCGCGCTACCCCCCGAGACGACGCTCAAGGAAGCGCTGACTCGCGGCGGCTCCGACACGCTGATGATCAACGGCCAGCCCAAGCACGTCATGGGCTACATGAAGGATTTTCTGTTCACCCCCGAGCAGGCCCGCACAGCCGTGGAAAAACTCTCGGGTGGCGAGCGCGGCCGGCTGATGCTGGCCCGCGCCCTGTCGCTGCCCTCCAACGTGCTGGTGCTCGACGAGCCGACCAACGATCTCGACCTCGAAACGCTCGATCTGCTGCAAGAAATGCTCGGCGACTATCCCGGCACGGTGATCGTCGTCAGCCACGACCGCGATTTCCTCGACCGCGTCGCCACCTCGGTGATCGTGGCCGAGGGCAACGGCGTCTGGACCGACTATGCCGGCGGCTACACCGACATGGTGGCCCAGCGCGGTTTCGGCGTCCGCGCGCCGGAGGTAGCGGCGAGGCCGAAGGTCGAAAAGGCCGCGGCGCCGGCCGCACCGCCCCCGGCCGCCAAGGGGAAGCTGAGCTTCAAGCAGAAGCACGCCTTCGAAACGCTGCCCAGGGAGATGGACAAGCTCCGGGACCAGATCGCGAAGGCCAACGCCAAACTCTCCGAGCCTAGCCTCTATTCGAAGGACCCATCCG
>DATCRS010000376.1:0-5855 GCA_036568845.1 Devosia sp.
CCTTGAGCGCCGTCTTGAGCCCTTCGCTGATTTCGTCGCGCACGAGGCTTCTCCTCTTGTGACCGGTGATTGCCTCTCCATATAGCGTGAAGCGGCGGCTCTGCCACTTGCTTCCGCCCCGCCTCCCGTCTAGGAGGAGGCTTCAACCGCCATCGTGAACAACTGGAGACCCGCCATGTCCGGCTGGCAGCCTACGCCTGCGACCGCCCTCCTGATCCTTGCCGACGGAACCCGTCTCGAGGGCCGCGGCATCGGGGCGGTGGGCCACGCGGCAGGCGAAGTCTGCTTCAACACGGCCATGACCGGCTACCAGGAGATTCTGACCGACCCCTCCTATGCCGGCCAGATCATCACCTTCACCTTCCCCCATATCGGCAATGTGGGCACCAACGACGAGGATATCGAGACGGTGAACATGGCCGCCCTCTCGGGCGTGCGCGGCTGCGTGCTGCGGGCGGATATCACGAACCCATCCAACTACCGGGCGGTCGAGAAGCTCGATGCGTGGCTCAAGAAGCGCAACATCATCGGCATTGCGGGCATTGATACCCGGGCACTGACGGCGCGCATCCGCGAGTCGGGCATGCCCAACGGCGTCATCGCCCACGCGCCGGACGGGTATTTCCACGAGCCCTCGATCATGGCCGAGCTCAAGGCCTTTCCGGGCCTCGAAGGTCTCGACCTCGCCAAGGAAGTGACCACCGCCCAGACGTATCACTGGGACCAGCAGACCTGGAAATGGGACCAGGGCTATCCGACTCTGGACAATCCGGAGTTCCACATCGTCGCCGTGGACTATGGGGCCAAGCGCAACATTCTTCGCTGCCTCGCCGACCAGGGTGCCAAGGTTACGGTGGTGCCGGCCACGGCGACCGCCAAGGACATCCTCGCCCACAATCCCGACGGCATCTTCCTCTCCAACGGCCCGGGCGATCCGGCGGCGACGGGGAAGTATGCGGTGCCGACGATCAAGGCGCTGATGGAGACCGGCAAGCCGATGTTCGGCATCTGCCTCGGCCACCAGCTGCTCGGCCTCGCGGTCGGCGGCAAGACCAGCAAGATGCACCAGGGGCATCACGGCGCCAACCACCCGGTAAAGGATCTCACCACCGGCAAGGTCGAGATCACTTCTATGAACCACGGCTTTGCCGTGGATGCCGAGAGCCTGCCGGCCGGCGTGACGCAGACGCACATCTCGCTCTTCGACGGGTCGAATGCTGGCCTTTCGGTCGACGGCAAGCCGATCTTCTCCGTGCAGTACCACCCCGAAGCGTCCCCGGGCCCGCAGGACAGCCACTATCTCTTCACCCGCTTTCTCAACCAGGTCCGCACCCAGAAGGGTCTGCCGCCGAAACCGGAGAGCGTGAAGGCGGGGGCATAAAAAGAGGCCGCCCAACGGGCGGCCCCTCTTTGCCATGCAGCTCGGGCTTACTGTGCCGGCTGAGCCGCGACGTATGCGTCGAACTCTTCCTGCGACAGAGCGCCGCTCGTATCGGCGTCGGCTGCCGCAAAGGCGTCGGCGGTGAGGTCGGGCCAGAGCAGCTGTGCCTCGGCCAGGGACACATCTCCACTCTTGTCGGCATCGGCGGTGGCAAAGTCCGGAGCCGCCGTCTGCGCCATGGCCGCGCTGGTGGCGATGCCGAGAGCAAGAATGGAAACGAGAACTTTCTTCATGGGATAATCCCTCCATGTGGGGTTTGAAGCGGCAACAGATTTGTCCATCACCGACGGCCGCTCCGTGGCGAACCGTGCGAAGGAAGCTGCTGGCCGAATGCGGCGCTCACGCGTCCGTGATTAGGAAAACTCCGGATCATTTCTAGCCGGAACCTTGCTGCTAACAAGGCAGCCAAGTCGTTCCAAGCGCTAAGGATTTTTAGTTCCAGTGTTGCAGCAGCGCGCCACCAGAGCCCTCTACCGGATCGGTCTTCGGGAGAGCCACCTTGGCGATGTTTTCATCTGCCTTAGGGCGATCATCCGGGTTGCCGCGCAGGAGGTCCCAGTCTTCCTGGCCGGGGGGATAGCAACCGACGACGAGAAAGTCGGTGCTGGAGAGGACGCGCTGGTGCGCGACCCCGGCCGGGATCACCACCACGTCGCCGGCTGACACTTTGAAGTCGCGGCCGTGAGGTCCGCCGAACCGGAGCGTGGCATTACCACTGGCGACCCCGAGGCATTCGTGCGACTTGGAGTGATAGTGGTGATAGGTGAAGACCGTCGCCCGCCAGGCCGGCGGCCAGCCGTTTTTGGCAAAGAGCCGCTCCATCGCTTCGGGCGAGGGATCGGACAGCGCGCCACTATAGAGAAGCAGCGGCAGGCGGCTGTTGGGGAACACGCCGTCGTCCTCAAAATGCTCGAGTGCAGGCCCGGACATCAGATCGACGCGTTGAAGGTGTCGCACTGGCCGACATCGCCGGTCTCCATGCCGCGGCGGAACCAGCGCATGCGCTGCTGGCTGGTGCCGTGGGTGAAGTTGCGCTCGGCCACGCGGCCGCGGGTCAGCGTATCGTCGCCGATCTGGTTGGCGGCGTTGATCGCCTCCTCCGTGTCGCCCTGCTCGAGCAGGTTCTGGCGGTTGGCGTAGTTGGCCCAGACGCCGGCATAGCAGTCGGCCTGCAGCTCGACTCGTACCGAATAGGCGTTCTGCTCGTCCTGGCTCATCGAACCGCGCTGCCGATTGAACTCGGGCAGCACACCGGTGAGGTTCTGCACGTGGTGGCCGATTTCGTGAGCAATCACATAGGCCTGGGCAAAGTCGCCCGGAGCGCCGAACTGGTCGCGCAACTGATCGTAGAACGCCAGGTCGATGTACACCTTCCGGTCGTTGGGGCAGTAGAACGGCCCGCTTGCCGATTGCGCGAGGCCACAGCCCGACTGCGTCGCGTCGGTAAAGAGCACTACCGTGGGTGCGTCGTAGGTCATGTTGTTCTGCCGGAAGACCTCGGTCCAGAGGTTCTCGGTCTCCTTGACCACGACGCCGACGAACTGGCCGAGTTCGTCCTCGCTGGCGTTCCGGGGCGGCGTGTAGTTGCTCGAGCTGCTTGTCGAGGAGCCGGACATGCCGCCGGTGAGGACGTCGATCGGGTTCTGGCCCGTCGCGAACCAGATGATGCCGAGCACCACGATGATGCCGACGATCCCAAGCCCGCCGCCGGCGCGGCGACCGCCCATCGGGATGCGGATGCCACCCAGATTGCCGCCGCCCATGCGGCCGAATCCGCCGCCTCCCTGACCGCGCCGATCCTCAATGTTCGAGCTGCGCTGGCGACCTTGCCATTTCATCACGTTTCTCCTGACGCTGCGGGGTCAAACTATATGCACAGCCCGCCGGCCGGCAAATTTGACCGTTTGGTCGAAAAAGGCTCATAGTCCGTCGCCGCAGTCATCGCAGCGTCACCTCGACGCGGCAAAGAACGCCCGCGCCTGTGCCGAGGATAACCGGTGAAACCCGGCTGTCGTTCCGCCCAGGACAGAGCGCAAGAGTTCGATCTGGGGAGAACCACATGAACTATCACAACGGCATTTCCCGCCGCGCCTTCCTTGCCGGTACCGCCACCGCGGTCGGCGCCGTCGTCCTGCATCCCTTTGCCGTGCAGGCGGCGGCGGGCCAGGCGCACCTCAGGCTCATGGAGACCACTGACCTCCACGTCGCCGTCTTCCCCTACGACTATTACGCCGACGCCCCGAACGACACCTTGGGCCTCGCTCGCACCGCCGCCATCATCGAGTCGATCCGTGCCGAGGCGGGCAACTCGATTCTCATCGACAATGGCGACGTCATCCAGGGCAACCCGATGGGCGACTATATCGCCTATGAGAAGGGCCTCGCCGACGAGCCGCATCCGATCATCGCCGCGATGAACGTGCTTGGCTACGAGGTCGGCACGCTGGGCAACCATGAGTTCAACTACGGCCTCGAATTTCTCGACGCAGCCCTCCAGGGCGCCAACTTCCCGTTCGTTTCGGCGAACCTGGTGAAAGGCGAGCTGGCGGCCGATCCGCTGAGCGACACCACCTATATCGAGCCCTATCGCATCGTCGAAAAGGAGATCGTCGACGGCGACGGCGCCAAGCACACCATCAAGCTCGGCTTCATCGGCTTCCTGCCGCCGCAGATCATGACCTGGGACGCCACCCATCTGGTGGGCAAGGTGAACACCCGCGATATCGTCGGGACGGCTGAGGCCTATGTGCCCAAGATGAAGGCCGAGGGTGCCGACCTGGTCATCGCGCTGGCCCATACCGGCATCGCCGCCGAGCTCGGCATCGGCGAGAACGCCGCGCTGCAGCTCGCCGCGGTCGACGGCATCGATGTCGTGTTCACCGGACACCAGCATCTGGTGTTCCCGGGTGGCAAGGAGTTCGACGGCATCGAGGGCGTCGACTCCACCACGGGCACGCTCGCCGGCAAGCCGGCGGTGATGGCCGGCTTCTGGGGCTCGCATATGGGTCTTATCGACCTGCTGCTCGAAAAGGCCGACGACGGCAAATGGTCGATCGTCTCGCACACCTCGGAAGCCCGCCCGATTTCCGAACGCGTCGACAACAAGGTCGTGCCCAAGGTCAAGAGCATCCCCGAAGTAGAATTGGCCGCCAAGGACGACCACGAGGAGACGCTCGCCTATGTCCGCCGCGCCGTCGGCGAGACCGCCGCGCCGCTCCACTCCTACTTCGCGCTCGTCGCCGACGATCCCTCGGTGCAGATCGTGAACATCGCCCAGAAATGGTATGTCGAGCAGATGCAGAAGGGCTCGGACTGGGACGGCATGCCGGTCCTTTCCGCAGCTGCGCCGTTCAAGGCCGGTGGCCGTGGCGGCCCGGAATACTACACCGATGTGCCGGTCGGTCCGGTGGCGATCAAGAACGTCGCCGACCTCTACCTCTATCCCAACACCATCCAGGTGGTGGTGATCACCGGCCAGGACGTGCAGAACTGGCTCGACCGCTCGGCCGGCATCTTCAACCAGGTCGAATCCGGCGCGAAAGATGTACCGCTGATCAATCCGGACTTCCCGTCCTACAATTTCGACGTGATCGACGGGGTGACCTACAAGATCGATATTTCGAAGCCGTCGAAATATGGCCCGAAGGGTGAGGATCTCGGCGTCGCCGAGAGCCGCATCGTCGACCTGATGTTCGACGGCAAGCCGATCGATCCGGCGCAGAAGTTCGTGGTCGCCACCAACAACTATCGCGCAGGGGGCGGCGGCACCTTCCCGGGGCTCGGCGCCGACAAGATCGTCTTCAAGGGTCCCGATACCAATCGCGACCTGATCGTCCGCTACATCGTCGAGCAGAAGACCATCCAGCCGGCTGCCGACAGCAACTGGTCGTTGGCCCCGATCGGCGCGACGGTACTGTTCGAGACCGGCCCGAAAGGTGCCGAGCACCTCGGCGACGTCACCGCGGTCAAGATCGAAGCCACCGGCGACACCAGCGAGGCCGGGTTCGGCATCTACCGGATCACGCTGTAGGCGAATCGGGCGGGAGGGCAACGGTCCTCCCGCCAACCGCACCATTCTTGAGTACGATCTCTCCTTGTCCCTCCCTCTTGTGGGGAGGGCAGCACAGCTTAGGTCCGTCAGGACCTAAGCGAAGCTGGGTGTGGGAAAGCCCCACGCGCCGGCGGCTGGGACCACCCCCACCCTTGTTCCCTCCTCACAAGGGGGAGGGAGACCCGACTGAGAGGTCGGGCCGTGCTGATACACCGGCCGGGTATGACCCTCCGGGGATGTCAAAGAGCGTGACGGGCCCGGAGGCGGATACCGCCTCTGGTATTTGTTTAGTGAGACGACATCCGCCTCCGGGGACCGGGGTTTCTGGCATTGTCCCGCGCGTCGGGAGTGGGTCGGTTGGCC
>DATCRS010000377.1:0-8516 GCA_036568845.1 Devosia sp.
GAGGTAGGCGCCGCGGTTGGCGTCGCCGGTGAGGGTCAGGTCGCGCGCAGCCCCTCGCACCGGCCGGAGAAAGTAGATGGCCGCCCCGATGCTGACCACGACGAGGACAACGAGCCCCACGATCCAATGCCGCATGAACCCTCTCCCCAGCGTGAACGTGCGGAGGAGGCCAGAGCCGCTCGCCGCGCGCAACTGACGAAGCCGTGAGCCGCGAGAATCAGCTAGCGTGCACCCCCGAACGTTGGCGGTTCGCAACATGACACTCCTGATCGAGGCCCGGGCCGTTTCCAAGCGGTTCCGGCAGCAGAGACGTTTCCCCGGATTTCTGGGCGCGCTGAAGACACTCGTCACCACCCAGTACACGGAGGTGACGGCGGTCGAGGACGTGAGCTTCGATATCGCCGCAGGCGAGGCGGTGGGTTATCTCGGCCCCAACGGCGCCGGCAAATCCACCATGATCAAGATGATGACGGGCATCCTGGTGCCGTCGTCCGGCCAGGTCTCGGTGCTTGGTCGGACGCCGCACGAGAAGCGCATGGAGATTGCCCGGCAGATCGGCGTGGTCTTTGGCCAGCGCAGCCAGCTCTGGTGGGACCTGCCGGTGCGCGACTCGTTCGAGTTGCACCGCCGCATCTACGACATTCCAGAACCGCGCTACCGCGACAATCTCGAACGCTTCGCCACCCTGCTCGAGCTTACGCCCTTCCTCGATCGCCCCGTCCGGCAACTCTCGCTCGGCCAGCGCATGCGCTGCGAGATGGTGATGGCGTTGCTGCACGACCCCAAAATCCTCTTCCTCGACGAACCCACCATCGGGCTCGATGTCGTTGCCAAGGATGCGGTGCGGAAATTCCTTGCCGAGGTGAACCGTGAGCGCGGCGTCACCATCATTCTCACTACGCATGACCTGCAGGACATCGAGACCATCTGCCCGCGGCTGATCATGGTCGACCAGGCCAAGCTGATCTTCGACGGCGAGCTAGGACAGCTGCGCTCGGCGCTCGGTTCGGCGCGGCGGCTGACCCTGGAGTTCGGCTCCGATCCTGGCCAGCTGACCCTCGCTTCGGCTGCCCTCACCGCCGACGAGGGACTGCGCAAGCACTATCTCATCGAGCGCGAGGACGTCTCGCTGGTCGACGTGCTGGGCGAGATCGGCAACGGCCGCGATTTGAAGGACATCGCGCTCGAAGAGCCCAATATCGAGGAGGTGATCCGCACCTTCTACCAGCGCCGCAACGCCGCGGTGCCGGCGTGAGCGCCTATTGGGCCTTTGCCACCAGCGCGGTGATGACCCAGCTCGCCTACCGCAACGAAGTATGGGCGAACATGTTCGGCAAGATCGTGCAGGTCTTTGCCCGCGTCGCCATCTGGCTCGCCATCTATGCCGGGGCGACCAGCCTTGATGGCGTGAGCTTGCAGCAGATAATCACCTACGCCCTGCTCGGCGGCATCGTAACCGGCGCCATCCGGTATGAGATGATCATCGGCCAGATCGGGCGCTCGCTGCAGACCGGCGATGTCGCCGTGTGGCTTTTGAAGCCGGTGAGCTTTCCGCTCTACATCATCATCTCCGAGCTCGGGCGTGCCGCGTACCGGCTGGTGGTGCTGGTTTTGCCCACCGTAGCGGTGGTCGCCCTCGCCTACGGCATGCTGCCGCCGGCGAGCGTCTTCCATGCCGTGATGTTCATCGCTTACCTGGCGCTCGCCTACGCCATAATCTCGCTTGCATCGGCGCTGTTCGGGCTGGTCTCGTTCTGGCTGCTGACGTCCTTCTCCCTGGAATGGCTGATGCAGGCGATTCTCAACCTGCTGTCGGGCCAGTTCATTCCGTTCTGGTTCTTCCCCGAGCCCTTCGGCACCATCTCTTCGCACCTGCCCTTCGCCTGGATCGTCTACTACCCGGCGGCCGTTTGGCTCGGCCGGATGGAGCCGGTGGAGACCCTCGTCTATTTCGGCATCGGCTGCGGCTGGGCTGTGTTCCTCGGGCTCGGCGTCGCCTGGCTCTGGTCCAGGGCCTCCACTCGCGTCATCGTGCAAGGAGGCTGAGGATGCTGCGCCATCTTCGCCTCATCCCCGTCCTGCTGCTCATGAACCTCCGCGCCCAGATGGAATATCGCGGCGCGTTCTGGATCGACCGCATCGCGATAATCATCACCTATGCGAGCTCGTTCGCGGTGATCTGGCTGCTTGTCGCACGCTTCGACGTGCTGGCCGGCTGGGGCTGGTCCGAGCTCGCTCTGCTCTACTCGTTCCACACGCTGAGCTACGCCATGGGCGCCTCGTTCAGCTTCACCCAGATGCGCGACCTCGAGGAGCAGGTGCGCCTGGGGACCTACGACACCCTGCTCACCCGGCCCATGAGCCCCTGGGTCTACCTGGTCTTTGCACGTTTCAATATCGGCTATGTCAGCCACATCGCCCTTGCGGTGACGCTCATGGTCTGGGCACTCCTCACCATTGACGTCGAGTGGTCGGTGGCCTGGGTCGCGTACTTCGTGCTCAGCCTCCTGAGCGCTGCGCTCGTGACGGCGGCGATCATGACCAGCATCGGCGCCACGGCGCTGGCCTGGACGCGATCGAACCACCTCTATTCGCTCTATTTTGGCTTCTGGGAACTGTCGCGCTACCCGCTCAACATGTACCCGCTTGCGATCCAGGGCATCATGCTGACCATCGTACCCCTCGGCTTCATTGCCGCCGTGCCGGTAGCCGTGCTGGTCGGCAAGTCCGTGCCGCTGCTCGGCGACCTCGCGGCTCCCGCCGCGCTGCTGGCGGGACCGCTGCTGACCGGCCTGGCGATGCTCTTCTGGCGCTACGCGACGAACCGCTACCAGGGCGCCGGCGGCTAGCGGCAACCTTGCGTCGACCCTTGCCGGGGAATACATTGAATACGCGTATTCAAAATGGACAGCCATCATGGCAACATCAGTTCGCCTCAAGCCTGAAGTCGAGGCCCGCCTCGATGACCTCGCCGCCCGGACGGGGCGGACGAAGGCCTACTATCTGCGCGAAATCATCGAGAGCGGGATCGACGAGCTGGAGGAATACTACCTCGCCGCTGACGTGCTCGAGCGGGTTCGCAAGGGTCAAGAACCGGTTCACTCGGCTGCCGATGTGAGGCGCGATCTTGGCCTGGACGATTGAGTACACCGACACGGCGAAGAAGCAGCTCGCCAAACTCGACAAGCAGGTCGCACGCCGCATCCTCGACTACATGGACACGCGTATCGCTCCGGCGGATGATCCCCGAGCGGAGGGCAAGCCGCTGAAGGGCGTGCTGGGCTTGCTCTGGCGCTACCGCGTCGGCGACTACCGGCTGTTCTGCGAGATCGAAGACCGGCGAGTGCGTATCCTCGTCGTCCGTGTTGGGAACCGCCGCGACATCTATCGCTAGGCGCCGATCACCGCATCGACCTCGGCGCGCGTGGGCGGGTGGCAGCCGACGTGCTGGCAGTTGAGCCCTGCCGCCACGGCGCCAAACCGCAGCATGGTCGCGAGCGCCGCGTCGTCCATCGCCGCCAGCTTGCCTGGCTTCAGATTGCCCTGCTCGTTGAGCAGTGTCAGCACCGCGGCCATCAGCGTATCCCCCGCACCGACCGTGTCGCCGAAGGGCAGGGCCTTGTGGATGCCCTGCTTGGCCGAACCCGACCTGGTGAAGGCCCGGCTGCCCTCGTCGCCGAAGGTGATGATCACCAGCTCGCAGCTGGGCCGCCCGAGATAGTCCGCGACATATTTCCCGACCAGCGTCTCGACGGCGGCGGCGGTCAATTCAGTCGCCCGCACCGCGCGGCCCTGCTCCAGCGTCGCGATGTCCTCGATCGACATCTTCACCACATGCGAGATGTCGATGCAGCGGTTGAGCCGGCTCTTGTACCCAGCAAAATCGGAGACCAGCGACGGCCGCACATTGAGGTCCATCGTGACCGTGGCGCCACGCGCCACCGCTTCCGCCGCGACCGCCAGCCACGCCTCCGCATCCTCCGGCTCGATCGGGCAGAACGCGCCGAACTGGAACACTTCAAGCTGTTGCGGCAGGGCCGCGATCAACCCCTCGCGGGTGAAGGCCCGGTCCGCCTGGCGGTAGAAGCCGTATTGGGCACTCTTTTTTTCGTCGAACGTCACCACAGCAAGCGTCGTGTAGGCCGCGACCCGCTCCCGCAGCAGCGGTGTCACCCCGGCTTCCGCCAACGGTCTGAGCAGGTACGTCCCCAGCCCGTCCGAGCTGATCGGGCAGAGAAAGCCCGTATCGTTGCCGAGCTTGGAAAGGGCGATGGCGCAGTTGTAGGGCGAGCCGCCCTGATGCGCGACGAGCCGAATAGCACCGTCCGGGCCGACCGGCTCGGAGATGAGATCGATGAGGCTCTCGCCACCCACCACGAACATTGCAAGAGTCCCCTGTTCTCGTGGGCCGCATCGTTACAATGGCCCTATCTTACAATTCAAGCGGATTGGCTTCCCAAATCGCATGGATCGGCTCCCGGCGAACGGCTAGGAAGGCGCCTTCTGGGCCCGTGAGGAATCGGCCCGCAACGAATTTGGGAGAGAGCGTCATGACCACCAAGCCGTCGCACGTGCGCTGGGGCATCATCGGACCGGGCAGCATCGCCAAGGCCTTCTGGGGCGGCGTGGCCGGCGGCAAGCATGGCAAGGTGGTGGCGCTCGGCACGCGCGACGCCAAGAAGCCCGGCCTCTCCGACACCTTCCCCGGCGCCCGCATCGTCGAGGGTTACGATAACCTCCTGCGCGATCCCGAGGTCGACGCGGTCTATATCGCCACACCGCATCCGGGCCACGCCGAATGGGCCATCAAGGCGGCCGAAGCCGGCAAGCACGTGCTGGTGGAAAAGCCGCTGGCGCTTTCCGCCTTCGAGATCGACGCGGTGCTCCACGCGCACCGCAAGGCCGGCACCTTTGCCGGCGAAGCCTTCATGTACCGCTTGCACCCTCAGACCAAGAAGCTCGCCGAGCTGATCCAGTCCGGCATCATCGGCGAGGTGCGGATGATCCAGTCGAGCTTCGGCTTCCAGATGCCGAAATTCATGCCCGAGCACCGTCTCTTCGCCAATGAGCTGGCAGGCGGCGGCATCCTCGATGTCGGCGGCTACCCGGTGTCGATGTCGCGCTTCATCGCCGGCGCCGCGGCCGGCAAGCCCTTCCTCGATCCAGTGAAGGTCGCGGGCGCCGCCCATCTCGGTGAGGCTGGTACCGACGAGTGGTCGGCAGCCGTCCTGACGTTTGAAAACGGCGTCATCGCCCAGGTCTCCTGCGCGGTGTTCGTCAATCTCGACAACACGCTACGCATCCATGGCGCCAAGGGCCGCATCGAAGTGCCGAACTTCTGGTTCGCCAACGGCAATCGCGACCAGGGGCTGGGCAAGATCGACATCATCCTCGCCGATGGCACCCGCGAGACCGTTTCGGTCAACGCCACCGAGCACCTCTATTCGTTCGAGGCCGATGCTGCGGCTCTCGCCATCCAGGCTGGCAAGCAGGAATTCGAGGCGCCGGGCATGACCTGGGCAGACAGCCTCGGCAATGCCCGCGTGCTCGACAAGTGGCGCGCCGATATCGGCCTCGAATACGAGATCGAAAAGCCGGCCAAGCGCATCCATACGCTCGACAACCGCAAGCTCGCCAACACCGGCGCGGCGATCCCCTCGCGAACCATTCCTGGCATCAACAAGAAGGCCTCGGTGGTCGCCGTTGGCTTTGAGGATTTCCGCACCTTCGCCTCGGGCGCCATCCTGCTCGACGGCTTCTTCGAGCGCGGCGGCCGCGTCTTCGACACCGCCTTCATCTACGCCGCCGGCTTCACCGAAAAGCTGTTCGGCGACTGGCAGCGGAGCCGCGGCGTGCGCGAGGAGACCGTGCTGATCGGCAAGGGCGCGCACTCGCCGCTCTGCTACCCCGACGTCATCGCCAAGCAGCTCGACCAGTCCCTCCACCGGCTGCAGACCGACTATGTCGACGTCTACTTCATGCACCGCGACAACACCGACATCCCGGTCGGCGAGTTCGTCGATGCCATGGATGCCGAGGTGCAGAAGGGCCGCATCCGCGGCATCTTCGGCGGCTCGAACTGGTCGCAGGAGCGCATGGCCCAAGCCATCGCCTATGCCCACAAGAACGGCAAGCAGGCGCCCGGCGCGCTCTCGAACAACTTTGCCCTGGCCGAGATGATCAACCCGATCTGGGCCGGCTGCATCGCCGCGTCGGACGAAGGCTACAAGGCCTGGCTCATCGAGCACAAGATCCCCAACTTCTCCTGGTCCAGCCAGGCCCGCGGCTTCTTCACCGACCGTGCCGGCCGCGACAAGCGCGACAATGCCGAGCTGGTCAACACCTGGTACTCGGAAAAGAACTTCGGTCGCCGCGATCGCGCCATTCAGCTGGCCAAGGAGCTCGGTAAGAACCCGATCCACGTGGCCCTCGCTTACGTTCTCGCGCAACCCTTCCCCTCGATTCCGCTGATCGGACCGCGGACCTTGGCCGAGCTCGACGACTCCATCCGGGCCTTCGACATCAAATTGACGCCGGATCAGGTGAAGTGGCTGGAGGGGTGAGGTAAGGGCTGCGGCCCCTATCTCGAGTTCTACTCCCTCCCCCTTGTGGGGAGGGAAAGCAGAGCTGGGCGCATCAGCGCCCTAGCGGCGCTAGGGTGGGGGTGATCCCAGCCGCCGGCGCGTGGGCTTACCCCCACCCAGCTATGCTAATTCGCTGCGCTCATAAGCTTCGCTACCCTCCCCGCAAGGGGGAGGGAGAACGAGGGACAGTCCCTACCAAACATCCCCACTGCGCCAGTCGCACGCCAGCCGGCCGTCGAGGTCGATCGGCGCACCGGGCGTCACATAGATGCCGCCATCCTCTTCCGCGGTCCGTTTGGCGCCCGAGGCGGAGAGCACGAAGGTCGATCCGCGCAGCAGCTGCCAACCAAGCGCGTGGTACAGCGGCATGCCCTCGTCGGAGGCGCTGAGGGCGCCGAAGGCGAAGCCCTTGAGGCAGATATCGGTGAGCGCCGTAATCACGGCCCGTCCCAAACCCTGCCTGCGCCGGTCCGCCCGGACTGCCACCGCCTCGATATAGCCGACCCGGAACGGCTCGGCGTTGCGCCAGGCGATATCCGGCCCCGCATAGAGGAACTGTCGCCGCACCACCGAGCCATGCGCGACGGGCTGGTCGCCTTCCCAGACTACGGCGTGGATACCGCCCAGAGCATGGTCCCAGTCCTCGTCGGCGAACGCGTCGTCATAGGCCGCATCGAGCATCGTGCGGATGGCGGCAAGTTGGTCGGCGGTGAGTTGCGCGGTGTGGAGGAGGGAAACGTCCATGGTCTATCCAAACATCATTGCGATCCGTGCCTTAACCAGCCGCCACACAAAGTCCAAGGGAAAGCTGCGATAGGCCGGTACGTCGTCGGGCACGGGCCCCGCGGCCCATTTCGTGTTGACCCGCATCTGCAGGGCCGGCGCCGCGCCGTGATAGCCAGGCCGGTAGACCGACACCCAGTGCGGTCCGCTGTCGTAATTGACGAAGAGGCCCGAATTGCAGCAGGTCGCGACGACGCGGTTGGTCGGCGTGTCGCGCAGCTTCCAGTAGTCGAGCAGCTCGGCGCCCCGGGTCACACGGTAGCGGTCCTTGCGGTAGAGCGCATAGTAGGTGCCTCCCGAAGCGTCGCGCACTTTCCAGGCCCCCGGCCGCGCTTCCAGCTTGGCCCCGCCCGCCTGGCAGTCGTCGCAATGACAGGCGGCCGTGAGGATCGGCTCGCCTTCGAGCGCGACCTCGATCTTGCCGCAGGCGCAGTGGATCAGTGTCCTTGTCACCGCTTCGCCCCATAGGCCGCGAGGAACACCCTCACCCCCTCCGCTGCCTGTCGCTTGAGCTCGGCAGGCTTGGGGATGGCGCTATCGCCGAGCAGCATGGCGACATTGAGCGCGTCCGACATCACCAGCCAGTTGAAATGCGAAGCGGCGAGCATCGGGTCTTCGACTTTGAGCAACCCCTGCTTGCCGAGCTCGGCGAAAACCTGCGCCAGCATCTTCATCGCCCGTAGCGGCCCGCGCTCGTAGAGCACCTTCGCCAGCTCGGGGAAGCGCGCCACCTAGCCGATGACGAGACGACGGAGCTGCATGATGCGCGGCGTCAGCACCGCCAAGAGCTGCCGCTGCGCATATTCGGTGAGATAGGTCTCGAGCTCGGTGCCCTGGAGCTTCGGCGCCTCGTTGTGCACGAAGTCGCCGGTGGCATTGGTCATCGACGAGACGATTTCGACGAACAGCGCCTCCTTGCTCGAAAAGTGCTTGTAGACCGTCTGCTTGGAGACGCCCGACAGCGCCGCGATCTCGTCCATGTTGGTGCCGAGATAGCCTGACTTCAGGAACACTTCCGTCGCCGCGTCGAGGATCGCCTTGCGCTTTTGCGCCGAGCGCCCGAGCTCGGCTTCCGCCTCTGTTTCCGCACTCGTTTTCGCCATCCTTCGACTCCGCCATCGGCACCCCGTTGACATCACAGTACTGTAC
>DATCRS010000378.1:0-13541 GCA_036568845.1 Devosia sp.
CCTGCTCAACGACCGTCAGCGCCGCAGCGCCGCGGAGCGGGCGCGGGATACGCTCTTCGCCGCCGTTGCCGACAACGACGTCGTCTATCTCTGACCACCGGAACACTCATGCTTACGACCACTGAAATCTTTGACCGCATCTATTCGGGCTTTCTGGGCAAGGCCATCGGCGTGCGCCTCGGCGCGCCGGTGGAGCCGACGATCTGGAGCTATGAGCGCATCCGCGACACCTATGGCGAGGTGACGCAGTACCTCCGCGACTTCAAGAATTTCGCGGCCGACGACGACACCAACGGGCCGGTCTATTTCATCCGCGCGCTGCGCGACTACGGGCTCTCGGCCACCGTCGTGCCATTGGTCGCGATGGCGCCAGAGAGCGGCGCCGGAATACCGGCCTTTAGGTTCTTGTACGCCGTGTGCTCGGTGGAGACACCGAAGCCGCCCCACCAATACATGCCGTGCTCCTCGGCCGCATAGTTGAGCCAGGTCTTGCCCACGTCCGCGGCGGTCGCCGCAAGCCCATAGTCGCGCAGCGCGCGGATGAAGTAGACCGGTCCGTTGGTGTCGTCGTCGGCCGCGAAATTCTTGAAGTCGCGGAGATACTGCGTCACCTCGCCATAGGTGTCGCGGATGCGCTCATAGCTCCAGATCGTCGGCTCCACCGGGGCGCCCAGGCGCACGCCGATGGCCTTGCCGAGAAAGCCCGAATAGATGCGGTCGAAGATTTCGGTCGTCGTAAGCATGAGTGGTCCGATGGTCAGAGATAGACGACGTCGTTGTCGGCAACGGCGGCGAAGAGCGTATCCCGCGCCCGCTCCGCGGCGCTGCGGCGCTGACGGTCGTTGAGCAGGATCCTGGTCGCGATGCCGGCAAAGCGGTCGGCGGCGGCAAAGAGGTCGAGCCGGTTGGCGCTGTCCAGCGTGGCGCGGTCCGCCGCATCGATGACGCTCTCGCCATGCATCGCGCCGAGAATGGCGCCGGCCATAACGCCGATCGAGTCCGTGTCGCGGCCGGAATTGATGCCGTCCTCGATCGACTTGCGGAACTCGCCCTCGTTGACCAGCGCAAAGCCCAGCGCCAGCGGCAGCTCCTCGATCGCCCCCAACCGCGACGGCTGGTAGGCGGCGGTCGGCACGCCGGCCTTGGCGATCGAATGGGTGACGTCGTCACCCATCGGCGAATAGCGCGCGATGATGCCGTGGAAGCGCTCGACCACGATGGCGTGGTCGACACCCCTGAGTTGCACCGCCTCCTGCGCAATGTCCGAGATGGCAGCCTTGGTGCCGTCCTTGGCGAGGTCGATGGCCGTCTCGACGATGGCTTCGATGGTCGCGCCGGGCACGAAGGCCGCCGCTACAGCTGCGGCGAGCACGCCGGCCGCCTCGAGCCCAAAACTCTGCTGGTGCCCCTGGGCGAAGGCGATCGCCTCGTCATAGGCGGCCTTGGGGTCGGCCGCGTTCACCGCGCCAACAGGCGCGATATACATGGCGGCCCCGCAATTGACCATGTTGCCGATGCCGCCCTGACGGGGATCGCAGCCAGAAAGCTGGTGGCGCTGATAGATCCACTTCTCCGGGTAGAACAATCGGTCTATGAGGTTGGCCTCGCGCTGCATCTCGGGGATCCAGCGCGGCGTCCAGGCGATCTGCTTGACCATGCCGTCGGCCATGTCCCAGGCGTCGAGATGCCGGCCGGTTTCCGCATAGACGTCCATCAGGGCCAGCGTCATCAGCGTGTCGTCGGTGACGATGCCATTGCCGCGCACCCGATGGTTCCGCGCCTCGGGCGGCAGGTCCATCTTGTGCCAACGCGCATCGAGCGAGGTCACGCGCCCGTAGCGCGCCCTGATCTCGGCCGCGCTCAGCTTCTCGACCGGGGCCCCCAGCGCATCACCCAGCGCGATGCCATGGAGCATGGCCCGAACACGGCCGGTGAAGGAATTCGTGGTCTCTGTCACAACGCTACCTGTTTACGTGGCTCCCCGCCCCTCATCCGCCCTTCGGGCACCTTCTCCCACGAGGGGAGAAGGCGATGGAGCCGAGATGTCTCAGTCGGGCCTTCTCCCTTGATGGGAGAAGGTGGCCGAAGGCCGGATGAGGGTGAGGAGAGCCACCCGGCCTTCAGCTTCCTTGCAAATGTAGACGGACCCTACTTCAGCACCGTCCGCGCATATTCGTTTAGCCTATCGCCACCGGCTGCCTTCCATTCCGCCACAAACGCATCCCACTGGTCCATCGGGGCTTCGCCCGAGATGAACTTGTAGACCCAGGAGCGATAGACGTTCTCGGTCGCATCGAGGTCCGCCGCATACTCGGCCGGCCACACGAAGGCGTTGTCGGGTTTGAAGTACTTCTGGATATTGGCGAGCGACTGCTGTGCCGCCTCCGACTTCCATTCCACCGGCGGGGTGAAGTTGGCCGCCGCGAAGAACCGGGCATACCAGGTGGAGATCTTGTCGGTCACCTTATAGGTGTCGCCCTCCTTGGTGTATTCCTCGCCCTCAAAGCCCATGCGGTCCATCATCTGGCCTTCGGTTGAGGCCATGAAGTCGAGGAGCTTCGCCACCTCTTCCTTGTGCTCGGACACGCTGGAGATGGCAAAGCCGCGCGATTCCTTGCTCACGTCCACGGCCGCAAGGCCCTGGCCGCCCGGGCCCGACGGGATCGGCAGCAGCGCCAGCGAGATGTCCTGGTCCGGATGGGCCTGGCGCATCTTGCCGCCATAGATGTCGATCACTTCCGCCGATGAGCCGAAGATCACCCCGGCCTTGCCGGTATAGAACTTGTCTTCCTTCACGTCGAACTTCGAGGTGACATATTCCTTGTCGTAGAGCCCCTCGGCCGCGAGCTTGGCATACCAGGCGATCTTGTCGCGCTCCTGCGGCGTGATGCGCGCGTGCACCCAGGCGCCGCTCTCGTCTTTCATCCACGTGCCGGTGATGCCGAAGGCCTGGTTGAAGATCGAGTCGAGCTCGTTGGTGTTTTCCGCCGTGGTCACCCCATAGGTGTTGCCCGGCGTACCGTCGCCGTCGAGATCGGCATCGTGGATGGCCTGGAAGAAGGCCTCGTACTCGTCGACTGTCTGCGGCGGCGCGATGCCGAGCTGGTCGAGCCAGTCCTTGCGGATCACCGGCTGCGGCGCGCGCGGCGGGTAGATGTAGAGCAGGTACGGGTAGTTCTTCAGCCGCTCGACATTGTGCGGCCAGAGCGCCGCCTTGAGGTTGGGCGACTTCTCGATCCAGGGGTTGAGGTCTTCGAGGATGCCCTGGTCGGCCATCTTCGCATCGCCGCCCTGGAAGTAGATGAGGTCGGGGATGTCGCCCGAGAGCAGCATGGTCGAGAGCGCGTCGGCATAGCCGGAGCTCGGCAGATCGACGATCTGGATGTCGAGATCGGTTCCCTGCGCCTTCAGCGCCTGCTCGATCCGCTCGATATGCGCAACGTCCGGCGGGTTGGTGGTGAGCAGGTCCTTGCTCACCAGCCGGATCACCGTCTGCGCACTGGCCGGCATGGCAATGGCGAGGCTCAGCGCCAGCGCCGTCGACGCCAATAGCAGTTTCCTAAGCATGGATATCTCCTCCGTTATGCTTGTTGTTTTGGTTGTGATCTCTGTGATTGCGAGCGTGGAGCGTGTGGCCACCCCCTCCTAGCTTCGCTAAGCCGCTCCGCGGCGAGACCCTCGCACGGACGTCAGTGTTTTCGTCTCCTCCCCCCTTGCGGGGGAGGGACAGGGTGGGGGGTATCCATCGGGCAGGATCGATGAACAACGTCATCCCTTCAGCGCTCCCGACATCGTGCCCTTGGTGAAGAACTTCAGGATCAGCGGGTAGATCGCCAGAATCGGCAGGATGGTCATGATGATCATCCCGGCCTTGAGCGCCTTGAGGTTGATCTGCGCCACGCCGATATTGTTGGCGGCATTGTTGGCGCCGACGATGGCCAGTTTGTCCCCCTCGACGACAAATTGCCGGAGCACGACCTGCAGCGGCCATTTGCCCTGGTCGTTCAAATAGATCATCGCCCGGAAGAACTCGTTCCAGTGGAACACGAAGTAGAAGAGCGCGATGGTCGCGAGCGCCGGCCGCGCCAGCGGGAGGACCACCTGGAGAAAGATCTGGAATGGGTTGGCGCCGTCGAGCTCAGCCGCCTCCAGCAGCTCTTCGGGGATCTCCTCGAAGAAGCGTACGAGGATGATGAGGTACCAGGCGTTCACCGCCTTGTAGAGGATCACCGCCCAGTAAGTGTCGAGCAGCCCCATCCGTTTCATCAGGAAATAGTCTGGGATGATCCCCGGCTCGAAGACGATGGTCACCAGCACCAGCACGAAGATCAGGCGCCGGCCGGGGAGGTTCGGCCGGCTGAGCCCCCACGCCATCAGCGCGGTGCCCATCACGCCGATCAGGGTGCCGGCGCTGGTGATGAGAATGGAGTTGAGGATGCCGCGCTGCACCTGAGGGTGCTGCAACAGCAGCGTCCAGACATCGAGCGAAAAGCCTTCCGGGATGATGGTGAGCCCGCTCATCGCGGCGACGCGGCTCGGGTCCGAGATCGACATGGCGACGAGATTGAGGATCGGCTGCACCGTGACGACGACGAGCAGCAACAGCGTCGAGACGATGATCGCATATTCGAGCCGCTCGAGCGGCGTGCGGCGGATGCCGCTGCCGAAGCGCCGGGCCGGCATCGCGGCGGCAGGGTGCGTGGTCGCGGCCATCACCACACTCCCTTGCCGGTGAGGCGCTTCGAAACGAAATGCGCGATGAGGATCATCGCCATGCCGAGCACGGCTTTGAACAGGCCTGCTGCCGTCGCCAGCGAGTATTCCCCGGTCCTCAGGCCGATGCGGTAGACATAGGTGTCGAGGATATCGATCTGGTTGCGGTTGACGTCATTGAGGAAGTTGATGACCTGGTTGAGGTCGGCCGAAAGGAACATCCCCATATTGAGGATGAAGAGCGTCGCGATGGTCGGCACGATGCCCGGAATGGTGACGTGGATGATCTTCTGCCAGCGGTTGGCGCCATCCATCTCCGCAGCCTCGTAGAGCGACTGGTCGATGCCGATGATCGCCGCCAGATAGAGCAGGCTGTCCCACCCCGCCGAGCGCCAGATTTCGGAAAAGACCAGCATCCAGCGGCTCCAGCCCCCATCGGTCATGAAGCTCGTCGGTCGCGCCCCGAAGAAGCCTGCAATCTGGTTCACCGCCCCGTCCGAAGGCGACAGGATGGCGATGAAGATGCCGGCGATCACCACCCAGGAAAGGAAGTGCGGCAGGTAGATCGCCGATTGCATGAACTTCCTGAGACTCCCCGAGCGCACCTCGTTGAGCAGCAGCGCCACGAGGATCGGGATCGGGAAGACGAAGAGGATCTTCATCGTCGAGATGATGAGCGTATTGGCCAGCACCTGGTAGAAGATCGGCGAGGCGAACAGGGTCTGGAAGTTCTTCAGCCCCACCCAGATGTTGGGTGGAATGATGCGGACCTGCTCGAAGGCCATCTTGGCTTCCCAGATCGGGAAATAGTGCCAGATGACGAAGAACAGCAGACCCGGCGCCATCATCACGTAGTAGGGCCACCAGCGCAGGAAGCCGAGCTTCGCGCGGGCCACGCCGGGAACGTTCCCAACTCGGGACGAAGAACGCGAAACTGTCGACCAAGCGTCGTTCATCTGTCGTTCATCCACCGGATTTTGGCCCGGTTTCCTCCCTACCCTGCTACCCGCAGGGGTTCATGTGCCCGCAGATCGGCGAGTGATCCTCGCTCTATGAGCCGGCACGGCAAATAGGTCCGGCCATCCTGCGGACGGCCATCGATTTGGTCGAACAGGGCCTGCGCGGCGCGCCGACCCATCTCGCGCGCCGGCTTTTCGATCGTCGTCAGCCCGGGCCAGGAGAAGGCTCCCCCCGGGATGCCGTCGAAGCCGAGGATCGACACCTCCCGCGGGCAATCCCGCCCTGCCTCGCGCGCCGCCAGCAGCGCACCCAGCGCCATCATGTCGTTGGCGCAGAACACCGTGAGATGCCCGACCTTCTGGCGCGCCATGAGCCGCTGCATCGCGGCATGGCCGCCCTCGAACGTATAGTCCGCATCCTCCACCGGCAGCGTCGCCGGATCGATGTCGCGCTCGAGGCAGTGCTCGTGCACGGTCCTGAGGAACCGGGCCCGCGCCAGGCGCGAGCGAGGACCCAGGATCAACGCCGGAGCCCGGTGACCGTGGGCTTCGAGATGATCGAGCCCCAGCCGCACCGCCTGCGCGATATCCGAACCGATGCTCGGAATATCGGGAAAACGCTCCGCGCTCGAGCCGATCAACACCGACGGTACGCCGAAGCGGCCAAAATCGTCGACATTGTCCGAGACCGGATTGATGATGGCGCCCTCGACATGGGTCTGCCGCAGCGCTCGCAGATGGATGGCCTCGCGATCGTGGTCCCAGTCAGACGAGAATACCAGGAGCGATGCGCCCTGCTCTGCCACCCGGTCCTGCGCACCCCGCGCCACTTCGGCCCAGAACGGGTTGGCGATATCCGGGATCACCAGCCCGAAGAGCCCCGAGCGCCCCGACCGCATGCCCACCGCCAGGTGGTTGCGCTCATAGCCGACGGCCTCCGCCGCGCGGCGCACCTTCTCGCGGGTGGCATCGTTCACCTCCCCCGCGCCGGTGAGCGCCCGCGCCGCGGTGCTCTTCGACACCCCGGCCCGCTGCGCCACATCGATGATCGTCGGCCGCCGCGCCATGGTCCTCCTCGCTCGGCAAGTCCGGGAACGTTACCGGAAATGCAAACGACTTGTCCAGCGGGTGCTGTCAAGAAAATCCCTCATTCCGCAACAGCTCGCCTCGACTTCGCTCATTCAGCAGTTTAAAACGTTTGCATTGGCAGATTCCGTCTCCATACGGATCGCGTGGGAGGAAATCGGTGGGCGACCAGGGGCTGATGCTGACCGCAGTGCGGCAGCTGGCGTTCGAGGACTTGGCCGTCGCGCCGCTCGCGCCGAACGAGGTGCGGATCCGGACGCTGTACTCGGGCATCAGCGCCGGTACTGAGCTCAGCCAGTATCGCGGCACCTCACCCTTCATGCACCGGCAATGGGACCTCGCCAACCGCGTCTTCCGCGATGCCGAGACGCCGAGCTGGACCTTCCCGGTTCGCAACCTCGGCTATGAGGAGGCAGGCGAAATCGTCGAGACCGGATCGGCCGTGACGCAGGTGAAAGCCGGCGACGGCGTATTCGGCACCTGGGGCCACCGCACGGTCCACGTGATGAACGAGGGGGACGCCGCCGACCGGCTGCTCCCCACCGGCGCCGATCCGCGCATCGGCATCTTCAGCCATATCGGGGCCGTGGCGCTAAATGGCGTGCACGATGCGCGCATCCGCATGGGCGATCTCGTCGTGGTGTTCGGCCTCGGCGTGCCAGGGCAGATCGTGCTGCAGGCCGCTCGCGCCTCGGGCGCGACAGTGGTCGGCGTCGATCCGGTCGCCAGCCGCCGGGCGATTGCCGAAAGGCTTGGCGCGGACCGCACCCTGGATCCGTCAACAGCGCCTGTCTCCGACATCATCAAAGGTGAGACTGGCGGACGTGGCGCCGACATCTGTATCGAAGTCTCGGGCGTGCCGGCCGCGCTGGCCGAAGCGATGCGGACGGTGGCGTATGCGAGCCGCGTCGTCGCCATGGGCTTCTTTCAGGGCGAAGCACGCGGCCTCTTTCTCGGCGACGAGTTCCACCACAACCGCCTCGAGCTGATCTCGAGCCAGATCTCCGGCGTCGCACCCGACGCGAGCCACCGCTGGAGCAAGCTGCGACTGTGGCAAACCGCCGTGCGATTGCAACACGAGGGGCGGCTGAACCTGCTGCCGCTCATCACCGACACTGTGCCCTTCGCCGCGGCTCCTGCCCTCTTCGACCGGCTCGACAGGGGTGATCCGGCAATCCTGCAGTCGGTGCTGGATTTCACAGCATGAGCCTGCGTGTGGGCGTTCTCGGGACCGGCGGCATCGCCGTACGGCACGCGACAGCGCTCGCGCAAGTCGAGGGACTGGAACTGGTCGCCTCCGCCAGCCGGTCGTTTGCCGGAGCCGAGGCCTTCGCCGCGAAGTTCGGCGGCAGGGCCCATGCTGATTTCGATCACATGCTCGGCGACGCAGAACTGGATCTGCTCATCGTCGCCCTGCCGCCCGGCGCCCATGCGGGCGAGGTCGAGAAGGCGGCGTCGGCCGGTGTGAACCTCCTCGTCGAAAAGCCCATCGCGCTCGATCTGGGGCGCGGGGAAGCGATGGTGTCGGCCTCCCGCGGCGTCGTCGCCGCCTGCGGCTTCATGTATCGCTTCGGCGACGCGGTGGCGCAATGGGACGCGTTGCGCGCGAGCGGCAAGGTCGGACGGACCGGGCACTTCGCCGGCAGCTTCCACTGCAACGCCCTGCACGCGCCCTGGTGGCGGGAACGCGCACAATCTGGTGGCCAGATGGTGGAGCAGTTGATCCACATCGTCGACCTGGCGCGCGAAAATCTCGGCATGCCGCAGACTATCTATGCGCGAGCCGCCAACCTCTTCCATCGGACCGTCGAGGGCTATGACGGCGAAGACATGAGCGCGGTGATCTTCGGCTATGACGACGGACGCATGGCCGTGTTGCACGCGTCCAACGCCGCCGTCCCCGGCCGCTGGATGAAGAGCTGGCAGGTCGTCGCCGAACGGGCGACCGGCCTCTTTACCGACTGGAACAATGCCGAGCTGGTGATGACCGAGGGCGAGGTGAAGAGCGTAAGGATCGCCGGCACCACCGATCCGTTCGTCGCCCAGCTCACCGACCTCCGGGACGCGATCACCGAGCAGCGGCCACCGCGAGTACCGCTGAGCGATGGTCTCGCAACGCTCAGAATGGTGCTCGCAGCGCGCCGCTCGGCCGACCTGGGTCGCGAGGTGATGCTGTGATCGTGCTGCATGACTTCCTGCCGCTGCTTGACGGAGAGGTGCCACCGCATGTCGTCGAGCCCGATGGCGCGTGGCGGCTCTCCGACGGCAGCCGCATCCGGATCGAGCAGAGCGGCGAGAGGCTGCGCGTCGTGCTCGATGGATTTGCCGGCGAGCGGCGCGCTGAATCGATCGGTCTACGGCTCACCGCCGGCAATGTTCGGCAGTATCTCCGCAACGGCTATATGAGCTGGGACGGGAGCTTCTTCGTCGAACCCGGCGCGGCGCGCGAGGTGGCAAAAGCCGACCCCAAACTCACCAATGGCCATGCCATGACGGCGCTGTTGCCGCACGGCGGCGATGGGGTGACCGTCATCGGATTCCTCCGGCACGACCGCTACCAGTCGCGCCTGCGCTTCGACCTATCGGGACCGCTGCAGATCGATGTCGAGACGCTGATCGACCGGGTACCCCACAGCGGCGAGATCTCCGGCGAAGAGCTGGTGGTCTTCGCCGATGACGATGTCGAGGCCGGCCTTCGCCGCTGGGCCGAACTGGTCGCCGCCGCTTCGCCTTTGCCGCCCCGCCTGCCGCAGCAGCGGCTCAGCGGCTGGTGCTCCTGGTACAACCTCTACGCTTCGCTCGGCGAACCCGTGCTGCTCGAGCATCTCGACGCGGCTGCGCGCTTCCGCAACGAAAAGCAGGTGCCGTTCGACATCTTTCTCGTCGACGACGGCTTCACGCCCGAAATGGGCGACTGGCTCGAAACCAGGCCGCAGTTTCCAGACGGTATCAAGCCAGTGCTCGACGCGGCGCGGGAGAAGGGCTTCACGCCCGGTCTCTGGATCGCGCCGTTCATGGTGGGCAATCGCTCGAACCTCTATCGCGAACATCCCGACTGGGTGGTGAAGAGCCGCGCGACCGGCAAACCGCTCGCGCCGATGATCTTCTACGGCGAGTTCCGCTGGCACAAGCGCAGCGAGGAATACTATGTGCTCGACGTCACCCACCCTCAGGCCGAAGCCTATATCCGCACCGCATTCCGCACCTGGGCGAAGGAGTGGGGTTGCGGCTACTTCAAGACCGACTTCATGCATCTGGGGTCGACCTACGGACCCGACGAGGCGGTGTGGTATCAGGACGGCCTCTCGCGCATGGAGATCTGGATGCGGATGGCGCGGCTGATCCGCGAGGAGATCGGCGATGCCCTCTGGCTCTGCTGTGGCGCGCCGATCTGGGCGCCCATCGGCCTTGTCGACGCCATGCGCATCGGCCGCGATATCGGCGTGAGCTGGAAGGGACACTATTCCGCCGAGTCGCTGTTGCGTGACCAAACCGCCCGCAACTTCGCCAATGGCATCGTGTGGCAGGCCGACCCCGACTGCATCCTGCTGCGTGATCGCTTCCATGAGCTTACCGACCACCAGGTGCACTCGCTGGCGCTCTTTGCCGGCCTCGCAGGCGGCGTGCTGATGACCTCGGACCAACTTGACCAGGTGGCGGAGCCGCGGCGGAGGCTACTGGCCGAGCTCGCGGGCGACGGCCTGGCGTTCCGCTGCGAATTCCCGCTGCTCGGCCGGACCAGCCTCCGCTACCGGCTCGGCACCGCGCCTAACGGCCAGCCAATGGCCATGAGCGAAGGCGACCCGTTGCTGGTGCAGCGCGTTCGCCGGCCAGATGGCCGCGTGCTGCTCAACGTCTTCAACACCGGCGACGAGCCAACCGAGCGGCTGATCAACTGGAACCTTGCCGGCCTCCGCGGCCGTGTCACCGAGGACGGTGCCGACGCGGAAACCGAGGACGGCGGCATCTTCGTCGCCCTGCGCCCCCACCAATCGCGGCTGTTCGTGATTTCTTAGTAGACGATGGCTCACACCCACCGGTGTCGTTCCCGCGCAGGCGGGAGGGTTACCTAACGCCGATCGCCCACTGGGCGTACCGGAGGTGCAGGGGGCAGCAGATCGCGGATGTCCATGAAGGGGAAACTCGGCTCGAAGCGGAAGGCTTCGGCATAGCTTCCCGCGGGCGCGTTCGCTTGCGCGGCGCGGAAGCTGCCGAGCTGTTCCGCCATGGCGACGAAACGTTCCGGCTCCTGTGAGGCGTGGGCCCGGATGGCAGCCGCCTTTGCCCCCTGGTGCGCGGTGATATCGACGAGGTGTGTCGGCACGAAACCGGCGCCCATCATCGTATCGACCCACACGACAGGCGCAGCGAAATTGGCAGCGATACGGACGGCATCCGAAAGGGCGCGGTGATCCCCGTGATAGTCGTTTGGTGCGTGGGTGATGACGAGGTCGGCCACGCTGTCCCGGATCAGCGATTTCAGCGCCGCGCCTAATGCCGCATCGTCGACAAGCGCCCCATCGGGGAAGCCGAGCATGGTCGGGACCGTGCCGAGCGCACTGGCACCGGCCGTCGCCTCATCCTTGCGGATGCGGCGGAGCTCGGCGGCATCGAGCTTGCCGCCCGCAGCCCCGTCGGTCGCTATGGCGAGCAGTACCTCGTCGCCTCGGGCCTTCGCCGCGGCGAGCGTGCCGAACATATAGATCTCGATATCGTCCGGATGCGCACCAATGGCGAGGATTTTTGTCACGTCTGTGCTCCGAATGTTTGTGAGTATTCGTCCCGCTTCCTCGGATTGACCTCTCACCCGCCCTATCCACCGTCATCCTCCGACGCGAGGACCCATTCATCCACCTACTCAAGCGGAGAAATGGGTCCTCGGGTCAAGCGCGAGGATGAGGTGGTTGGGGATGTTCGTGCGCGAGAGCCGCGGTGGCAAAGGCGTCAACCTGCCTCCAGGAACTCGATCACCATCGCGGCGGTCCAGGTGAAGCGACCGCCGCCGCAGGCCTCGCCGGTGGTGGGATCATAGTACTCGGCAAAGCCGGATTCGGTGATGAGTTCGAGGCTGGAGCGGACGATGTGATCGGCCACCGCCGTCTCACCAACGGCGCGGAGTCCGTCCTGGATCATGTAGTTCATCACCAGCCAGGCGGGTGCCCGCCAGTAGCGCTTGGGCTCGAAACGCGGGTCGGCAGGATCGTGCGAGGGGACGATGTACTTGACCCGCTTGGCCCAGCTCTCGATCGTCCGCGCGATCTCATGCGCCCGCGCCTTTGGAATGGCGGCGAACACAGGCAGGATGCCGCCGATCGACGTGCTCTCGATCAGCTTGCCGGTGGTACGATCCTGGCAGAGATACTGCCCATGCCGCTCACTCCAAAGGCTCTCGAGCGCCGCCAAACCCTTCTCGGCCATCCCCCGGTTATTGCGGGCGATCTCCGTCTCGCCGAGCGCGTCGGCCAGTGTCGCGAGATCGGTGGCCGAGCGGATGAGAATGGCATTGAAGCCCGGATCGACCACCTGGAACGGCGAGGCGTCGTGCAGCTTGCTATTGTCCCAGCCGAGCGAGCGGAACCGCTGCACCAGCCAGAGGTAGCGGTCATACTGCGCCTTGGTCGGCCGGTGTGCCGGATCGGCATGCTGGGTGTCGCGGCGGACATAGGGATCGACGCCTTCGGTGGGCACGCGCTCGAACGCTTCGTCCCAGTCGATGGAATTGTCGCGGCCTGATTCCCACGGGTGGAGAATGGCGACGAGGCCTTCGTGCTGGGGATCGCGCATGTCGTAGAACCAGCGGTGCCACGCGTCGATCTTGGGCAGCAACGCCCGGGCGCGTCCGGCGGCCTTCGCCTTGTCCGTTGCACGATCGTAGAGCCGCCTCACCGCAAAGCCCGCGACGGGCGGCTGGGTGATACCCGAGGTGGCAGTGGGCCGGTTGGTGCCCCACACGTTCGGGCCGGGGAAGTAGCCATCCGAGTACACGTGGAAGACGATGTGCGGCACCATGCCGTCGGGCCATTGATGCGCGAAGAGCGTCTCGATCTCGGTCCAGGCGCGGGCCTCGTCATAGTGGAACTGGCCGAGCGCCGTGAGGCAGGAATCCCAGTTCCACTGGAAGGGATAGAGGCCCTTGGTCGGCACGGTATAAGCGCCCTGGTCGTTCTCTTTCAGAACCTCGAGCGCATGGTTGTAGATCTTTTCGGTGTCGAGGGTCATGGCCGTCTTCCTGGGTGGTCTGCAGGCTGTTTGAATGCGTCAGGGCGCGGGTTCGACGAACTCGAGCACCATGGCCGCCGTCCACGAGAAGCGGGTGCCCCCGAGCGGGGCGCCGTCGCGCGGATCGTAGTACTCGGCAAAGCCGGATCGCTCGATGAGTGCGAGGCTGTCGGTGACGATGCGCTCGGCCACCACCATCTCGTCGGCGCGGCGCAGGCCATCGGCAATAATGAAGTTGCAGACCAGCCAGACCGGCCCGCGCCAATAGCGTTTGAGGTCGAAGCGCGGATCGGACGGCGCGTGGCTCGGAACCAGATAGCGCACCGTAGCCCCCATGTGGGCGATGGTGTCGGCAATGGCCGCAGCCCGCCGCGACGGGATGGGCGCGAAGACCGGGATCAGCCCGCCGATCGACGGGCTCTGACAAAGCTTGCCACCGTCACGGTCAAACGGCAGGTACTGGCCATGCGCGTCGCTCCAGAGCGTCTCGAGCGCGGCGAGCCCCTTCTCCGCCCAGGCGCGGTTGCGGGCGGTGATATCGCCGGCGCCCAGCGCATCGGCCAG